>JAHFEQ010000021.1:0-25349 GCA_023248395.1 Nitrospirota bacterium | reverse complement strand
AGATGTTAGGCGAGTACAGATTTGACATGGCGGCGAATACAATCTACAGTTTTTTCTGGCGTGAGTTCTGTGACTGGTATGTAGAACTTGCAAAGATACAGTTATCTGAGGGTGGACAGAGGAGAGATAACACGGCAGCGGTATTGACCAGGACAATGGATAGTGCATTAAGATTGCTCCACCCCTTCATGCCGTTTATCACAGAGGAGATATGGCAGCATCTCCACCGGTCTTCCATAATGATATCAGCCTATCCTTCTGTTGAAGCGCCATGGGTTGATGAGGGGGCCGAGAGACAGATGGATTCTGTCATGGATATTATAAAGGGCATTCGAAGTATAAGATCAGAACTTAACATATCCCCGGGCCAGGAGGCAGATGCCCATCTGAAGGTTTCTGATGAGGGTCTGATAGGACTTCTGAAGGATCATCTTGTTTACGTGAAGAGATTGGCCTGGGTAGGGAATATGGTGGTGGGGGCAGATGTCAGGAGGCCGGAGATGTCGGCTATTTTAGTGATCCCTGAAGGGGAGATCTATTTACCCCTGCAGGGGGTCATTGATATAGAAAAAGAGAAGGACCTCTTAGAGAAGAGGCTTAAGGTTATTCATGACGAGGTGAACAGGATCAAAAATAAATTATCGAATAAGGATTTTATTGAAAAGGCGCCCGAGGAGATCGTTCTTAAGGAGCAGGGGAAATATAAGGAGATGATGGAGCAGAAGGAGAGGATAGAGGCCAGCCTTTCATGGCTAAAGCGTTGACGTTGAAAAATGTGGGAGGTAATGCCTTACTGAGAAGGGTGGGGCCGTTGCCCCCTCGCTCCTGGCCTTCGCAGTTGACCTATCTAAGACTCGCAGGCGGGGAAGCCTTCCAGCCTCTAACGGGCTGGCTTTCCTCCGCCTGCTCGTCTTGATAGGTGCCCAAGTGCTTTCGGCAAGTCGCTCAGGGGCAACGGCCCCACCCACGCTGCGGTAAGGGCTACAATGGGACAAACATAGAGGAAGGGAGGTCTGGTGTTAAGAGAGATCAGAAGGATTGTAGAGTCGGCCCTGGCCGAAGATATAGGACCAGGCGATATCACAACCTCCTTACTCATTTCAGAGGATATATTTGCTGAAGCGATTATTACCGCGGAGGAGGATATCCTGGTGGCAGGTATCCGGATTGCTGAAGAGGTATTCAGGACACTCGATCCTCAGGTGAAGTTTGAGGCATTCACAGAGGATGGTGAGTCCCTCAGGGCAGGAGCTAAAATTGTCCGTGTGCACGGGAGGGCCAATGCCCTGTTGACCGGCGAGAGGGTTGCCCTCAACTTTCTGCAGAGGCTCTCAGGGATTGCGACCTTATCGCGAAGATATGCAGAGGCGGTTAAGGGCTTTCCGGTTCGGGTAGTAGACACGAGGAAGACGACACCGGGGCTCAGAAGCCTCGAAAAATATGCCGTCAGAGTAGGCGGGTGTTGGAATCACAGGTATGGCCTGTTTGATGGTATCCTGATCAAGGAAAATCACACCGCATTGACTTCCGGTCTCACAGTGGCTACATCTATTATAAGAAAAAAGATCCCCCATACACTCAAGATAGAGGTTGAGGTAAGGAACCTGGATGAAGTTAAAGATGCGATCCGGGGCGGGGCAGATATCATCATGTTAGATAATATGGATATTCCTATGATGAGAGAGTCGGTCAAGATTATCAGGAGTTGGGAAGAAAAGGAGATACTGGTAGAGGCCTCTGGCGGTATGAGTCTTGACAGGATCAGCGAAGTGGCGTCTACTGGCGTCGATATTATTTCCGTGGGTGCACTGACCCATTCCGCATCGTGGGTCAATATAAGCATGGATCTTTATGAAGCAGACTGAACGCATCGATGGCCGTATAATCGATATCTTTAAAAAGAGTAAAGGGGAGTTTGTCTCTGGCCAGACCTTGAGCAATATGATGAAGGTAACGAGGACTGCGGTTTGGAAGCATATCGAGAGACTGAGACGGGAGGGGTATATTATTGTGAGCACCCCCTCTAAGGGATATCGATTGATCGATGTACCTGACAGGCTGTCGGTCCCGGAAATAAAAAGGACTATAAAGACCCGGCTCATCGGAGAAGAGGTCCTGATATTTGATGAAGTCGATTCTACCAATCAGATAGCCATGGAGATGGGTGCAAAAGGCGGGGAGGATGGATTAGTCGTCATTGCAGAGTCGCAATTACATGGGAAGGGCCGGTTGGGACGGACATGGATTTCACCGAAGGGTGTCAACCTCTATGTCTCTGTCCTTCTCAGACCGGAGTTTTCTCCCCATCAGGCATCCGTCCTGACGATGATGGCCTCTGTGGCTGCTGCTGCCGCTATTTCAAAGACAACAGGACTTGACGCAAAGATAAAATGGCCTAATGATATACTTGTTGAGCAAAAAAAGGTTTCGGGTATCCTGACAGAAATGAACGCAGAAGAAGAGAAGATCAATTATGTGGTTATCGGAATAGGGATCAACGTTAATATGAAGAAGGAGGACCTTCCCGGGAATCTGCGGATGCCGGCAACCTCGTTGATGGAATCTCTGGGGAGAAGAGTGGATCGTATAGAGGTGTTGTGCGCCTTTCTTGAGTCCCTGGATTCAAACTACGAAGACCTTAAAAACAGGGGCATCATGTCAATTGTACAAAAGTGGCGAATGCTTTGCAGCACCCTCAACAAAAGGATAAAGGTTGTCTTGCCAGGGGAGGTTATTGAAGGGGTCGCAGAGGACATTACCCTGGAAGGGGGGCTTGTTGTGAGGATTGGAGAGGAATTGACAAAGGTCATTTACGCAGGGGATATTAGTGTTTTGGGATAGGGGGGATTATTGAGAAATATGCTTCTCGCAATAGACATAGGCAATACGAATATCGTATTTGGCGTCTATGAAGATAGAAATATCATCGATTACTGGCGTATCAATTCTGATTCCTATAAGACGGCAGATGAGTATGGCATTCTCTTCCGTGAGGCCCTCAAATCGGCCAATGCGGTTATTAAAGACATTGATCATGTGATTATTGCGTCTGTTGTCCCACCCCTTACTGCAGTTATCAAAAGGATGACTCAGAGATATTTTAAAGTGAATGCATTTATTGTGGACGAGAACACGAAGACAGGGGTGAAAATAGGCTATGAGAATCCAAAAGACGTAGGGGCAGACCGCATCGTCAATGCAGTTGCCGCGTACACCATTTATGGCGGCCCTGTGATCATCGTCGATTTTGGGACCGCTACCACTTTTTGTGCCGTGAGCAAAGAATCTGAGTATCTCGGTGGAGTGATCGCCCCAGGTATTATGATCTCTTTGGAGGCATTGTTTCAGAAGACGGCCAAGCTTCCTAAGGTCATATTGGAACTCCCTAAGACAGTCATAGGCAGAAATACGATTACCAGTATTCAGTCAGGGATTATTTATGGCTATGCAGGGTTGGTGGATGAGGTAGTCGATCGTATAAAGAAGGAGATGGGCGGAGACCCCTATGTGGTAGCCACCGGAGGTCTGGCAGAGATGATCGTACCACAGACAAGGAATATAAAAGAGATAAACCCTATGTTAACATTAGAAGGACTGAGGCTTGTCTTTGAGATGAATAACGGGTAAAGGCTTATTTATGATTCCAGAGATTATGAAAAAGATTACGGTGATTAATAATCATAATCGCTGTAATCTATATTAAAAATCTCCGTAATCAATTTGTAATAAATAGGAGGTGGAGAACTTGGAAAACAACGCGGTTAAAAGAGAAGAGGCTGAGATATCAGGGGAAGCAGTAGAAGGAGGTGCCCCTGAAGCGACTAACGATTTGGAAAGGCTGCGCGAGGCATTCGCTAAAAAGGAGTCTGAGTATAAGGACGTACAGGATAAATACCTGAGGACGGTTGCAGAGATGGATAATTTCAGAAAGCGCATGGCCAGGGAACAGGCAGAGTCTGTTAAGTATGCCAATGAGAAGATCCTGGGCGATCTGCTCTCTGTCATTGATAATATTGAACGGGCAATATTGCACTCCAGGGAAAAAAGGGACTTTAATGCCCTGATTGATGGCTTAGAACTGACCATGAAAGAATTCAACAGTGTCCTGGACAAGTATGGGGTAAAATGCATAGAGTCTGTTGGACAGGCCTTTGATCCCACCCGGCATCATGCAGTGTCCATGATAGAGTCTGATAGACATCAGGAAAATACCATCGTAGAAGAATTTCGCAGAGGCTATATCCTGAATGAAAGGATATTAAGGCCTTCTCTTGTCAGTGTGGCCAAGAAAAAAGAGGGAGCAGAGTCATAACAGACACTTGAAGTCCAGCGATATAATGGTTACAACTTATGTGAAAGTGTGTGCATTAATAAGATATATTATAAAAATGAATGATTACAAAGAGTAATCTCTGTAATTCTATTCCAAAATCTCTGAAATCAATTAAATAAGGAGGAAGAATATCATGGGAAAAGTGATAGGTATTGACCTGGGGACGACAAATTCATGCGTGGCCGTGATGACAGGAGGCGAGCCTGTGGTTATACCCAACGCTGAGGGGAGCCGGACGACCCCTTCGGTAGTCGCCTTTACAGACAAAGGGGAGAGGCTGGTTGGTGCAATTGCAAAGCGTCAGGCAATCACCAATCCTGAAAATACCATATTTTCAATCAAAAGACTCATGGGCCGCAAGTTCAGCTCGAAGGAGGTTACTGAGGCGAAGAAGAGGCTTCCGTATCAGGTTGTGGAGGCCCCTAATGGAGATGCCCATGTTGAGGTAAGAGGCACGGTATATAGTCCGGCAGAGATATCCGCGATGATTCTGCAGAAGATGAGGCAGACCGCAGAAGACTATCTTGGAGAGACTATTACAGAGGCAGTCGTTACAGTTCCGGCCTACTTTGATGACAGTCAAAGGCAGGCCACAAAGGATGCGGGGCGTATCTCGGGACTTAATGTGCTAAGGATTATCAATGAGCCGACGGCAGCATCGCTGGCATATGGCCTTGAGAGGAAAAAGGATGAGAGGATCGCCGTATACGACCTGGGTGGCGGGACATTTGATATCTCAATCCTTGAGATCGGGGAGGGCGTGTTTGAGGTCAAGTCCACAAACGGGAATACCTACCTGGGTGGAGATGACTTTGATTTGAGGATCATTGACTGGATGGCGGATGAGTTTAAAAAGGATCAGGGGATTGATCTGAGGAAGGATAAGATGGCCCTGCAAAGGCTAAAAGAGGGGGCTGAAAAGGCGAAGATAGAGCTTTCTTCATCTATGGAGACCGATATCAATCTCCCCTTTATTACGGCTGATGCCTCAGGTCCAAAGCACCTTACCATGAAACTTACGAGGGCCAAATTAGAGCAGCTTGTCGATGACCTGATCGATAGTTCTATCGAACCCTGTCGCCGTGCATTATCTGATGCCGGGGTCGGCACCAATGTGATTGATGAGGTGGTCCTGGTCGGTGGTCAGACGAGGACGCCCAAGGTTCAAAAGGTTGTGAAGGATTTCTTTAATAAAGAGCCCCATAAGGGGGTGAACCCTGACGAAGTGGTTGCGATTGGAGCCGCTATTCAGGCAGGGGTGTTAAAGGGTGAGGTGAAAGATGTATTGCTTTTAGACGTTACTCCTCTTTCCCTGGGTATCGAGACATTAGGCGGTGTTTTTACAAAGCTCATCGAGAGGAATACCACGATTCCTACCCGGAAGGGGCAGATATTTTCTACGGCTGCGGATAACCAGACTGCTGTCACCATCAAGGTCCATCAGGGTGAGAGAGAAATGTCGGCAGACAATAAACTCCTTGGAATGTTTGAGCTGGTTGGTCTTCCTCCTGCTCCACGGGGTATTCCGCAGATAGAAGTCACATTTGATATTGATGCGAATGGGATTGTCCATGTCTCTGCAAAAGATAAGGCTACCGGCAAAGAGCAGTCCATCAGGATTACGGCATCCAGCGGGCTTACAGAGGCGGAGATAAAACAGATGGTGAAGGATGCCGAGTCCCATGCAGAAGAGGATAAGAGAAAGAAAGAGATTGCCGAGGCCAGGAATGAGGCGGACAATATGGTCTATTCTGTCGAAAAGTCACTAAGGGAATTTGGAGATAAGGTTTCTGAAGATGAAAAATCCAGGATTCAGGTCGCTATTGACAGGACAAAGAAGACATTAGAGTCTGATAATGTGGATTCGATAAAGAGTGCGGTACAGGAACTGAGTACCGTTTCCCACAAGCTTGCAGAAGAGATGTATAAAAAGGCGAGCGCCCAGCCTGGTGAGGGTGGCGAGGGGGCAGGCACAGCAGGGGAGAAGGAAGAAAAGCCAAAGGAAGACGTTGTCGATGCAGACTTTGAAGAGGTGGATAAGGATAAAAAGTAGTCGCAGGCTTTAGCCTGCGTTCTAAGACATTAGGGACAGACATATGTCTGTCCCTAATCATTATTGGGGAAAGGTTAGATTGTCAGCGAAAAGAGATTATTATGAGCTACTGGGCGTTGGGCGGGATGCTACAGACGAGGATATAAAAAAGGCCTACCGTAAGTTAGCCCACCGGCATCATCCGGACAAGAACCCTGACAATAAAGAGTCTGAAGAAAGATTCAAAGAGGTCAATGAGGCCTACGAGGTTTTGAGTGATCCGGAGAAACGGCGGAAGTACGATCTCTTTGGGCATGGTATGGGGGCCGGTGGAGCCGGTGGGTTTGAGGGGTTTGGAGGTTTTGGTGCAGGAGGCTTCGGGGATATATTCGAGGATATATTTGAAGACTTCTTTGGGGCAGGGACAAGGGGGAGAAGGCGGGCTGAAAGGGGGGCAGACCTCAGATATAATCTTGAGATCTCCTTTGAAGAAGCGGCGTTTGGTATAGAGACCAAGATCAATATACCCCGGATGGAAACCTGTGCTGCCTGTAATGGGACCGGGGCCAAATCTTCTACAAAACTTTCTGTATGTCCTACCTGTAAAGGGAACGGTCAGATAAGATTCCAGCAGGGTTTTTTTACACTCAGCAGAACCTGTACGCACTGCCATGGAGAAGGGCGTATCATTTTAGATCTCTGTGATAAGTGTCATGGGAAAAAGAGGCTCCGGAAAGAGCGCACCTTATCCTTAAAGGTTCCTCCGGGTGTGGAGACCGGATCAAGGTTAAAGCTTTCCGAAGAGGGAGAGGCGGGTATTCATGGGGGCACGCCAGGAGACCTGTATGTCGTGATCACGGTCAGAGACCACGCATTTTTTGTAAGAGAGGGGAACGATATCCTGTGTCAGGTTTCTATAAGCTTTGTGAAGGCTGCCCTTGGGGGGAAGGCCGAGATGCCAACCCTTACTGGAACTATGTCTCTTAATATTCCGCCTGGCACTCAACCCGGGAGCAAGTTGCGTCTCAAAGGGAAGGGTATTGCGGATGTCAGGGGCTATGGGATAGGAGATCAGATTGTGAAGATTACAGTAGAAGTCCCCAAAAAGCTTACCCCCAAACAGAAGGAACTCCTGGAAGAGTATGCCAGTACCTGTGGAGAAGAGGTTGATCCCGCAGGTGGAGGTTTTTTTGATAAAGTAAAAAACATGTTTGAGTAGAGCCCTCTAATCACCTTGCCTAATTTCTTCATAAAAAAGTCCCAAATAGAAAAAGACAAAATAAAGATCGGGGGTGAATTGCTAAAGCACCTTCGTGACTCATTGCGGATACAACAAGGGGAGAAGGTTATTTGCATCGATGAAGATGGTAATCAGTATACCGTAGTCGTCACATCAGCAGGAAAGGACCAACTTGCCGGGGATATAGTCAAAAGGGTAGAAAGAGGGCAAGGTCCTGCAGTTTCTATCCATATCGCCCAGGCCATCCCGAAGGGCCCCAAGTTAGACCTTATCATACAGAAGTCCACAGAACTCGGTGTGAACACAATAACACCGATCCTGTCCGGGAGGACGATCGTAAGGATCGAGAAGGAACGGGTGGAGGAGAAAGTAGGGCGGTGGAGAAGGATAGCCCTTGAAGCGGCCCAGCAATCAAACCGGCTGGATGTCCCTGAAGTTGCCCCTCCTATACCCCTCGCTGATTTTCTCTCTTCCTTCAGAAAGGCGGATCTAAACCTGTTATTGTGGGAGGGAGAAAAGAGACACGGCATAAAGAAGGTGTTAAAGGATGCTCACGAGGCTAAGAGTATCGTCATACTCATTGGCCCGGAAGGTGGATTCTCTGATAGTGAAGTCGAAATGGCCGTTGCAAGTGGATTTACACCCGTCTCCCTCGGCGAGCTTATCCTCCGTACCGAGACAGCGCCTATCGCAGTGCTCTCTATTCTCCAGTACGAATTAGGGAGTACAGAATAAAATTGTTTTCTTGGTTCGGTTATTGGTATTTGGGATTTGGTTATCTTTCCCTGGTGGAGCTGATCGGGATCGAACCGACGACCTCTTGAACGCCATAGACTTTCTGACAGTTATGAATTTTTTTCTAGTTTGGATAATGGTGCCTTTTCAAAGAGTATCCCATTGACAGAAAAATCTCCTCCTGCTACCTTATCCCCAGGGAAAACAAATTTTTATTATTATTTGTGACTACAACGGTCACGGCGGTAAGGTCACGATTCTGGAACAGATGATTGGCCAGCCCGGCTCGTTGATACCCTCCAGGAGAGACACATGACAGAGCCGACACTCATCTGTCCCAGTTCCAAAACGGAGCAGGAACCGCAACAACTTCTCCATGAAGGAGGTTCCTATGCCTGAAGCGGGTTTCGATATTGTTGGCTATTGGACTGAGATAAAGCTGAGTATCCCCCGGGCTTACTCGAAGGCCTATGCTACAATTCTCAGCAAGCAGAAGAGCATCACGCATTATGCCTACATTGATTGTTTCGCCGGGGTCGGTGATATATTATCTATTCTTTGCGTCTCAGAATAGCACGGGAGACAAAATCGCCCAAGCCATTTTCAAGAGGTATAGAGACAAGGGGATTGTTTATGGCCACTAACTCAGCGATTGAGTGGACCGAATCCACGTGGAATCCGGCTACGGGTTGCACAAAGATCAGCCCAGGCTGTAAGCATTGCTATGCCGAACGAATGGCCGGGAGACTCAAAGCGATGGGGCAGCCAAACTATGTAAATGGTTTTCGCTTGACCCTCCAGGATCACGCCTTGGAACTGCCGCTCACGTGGAAGACGCCGCAGATGATCTTCGTGAACTCCATGAGCGACCTTTTCCACGAGGATATCCCCATCGAGTTTATTCAAAAAGTCTTTGATGTGATGAATCGGGCTGATTGGCACACGTATCAGATCCTCACAAAGAGATCGGATAGACTTTTCGAACTGGACAGTCAATTGCCATGGGCGGCAAACATCTGGGTGGGGGTCAGTGTAGAAAATCAGTATTACACTTTTCGTATTGACCATCTTCGGAAAACACGCTCAAATGTCAAATTCCTTTCGCTTGAACCACTCCTGGGGCCATTGCCATACCTGAGCCTGAGTGGTATCGACTGGGTAATAGCCGGAGGCGAGTCAGTACCGAGAGCCAGATTTGTCGATCCAAGATGGGTCCTGGATATTCGCGACCAGTGTGTGGCGTCAAAGGTGCCTTTTTTCTTTAAGCAATGGGGAGGGGTGAATAAGAAAAAGACAGGCAGGTTGCTTGAAGGCAGGACGTGGGATCAAATGCCCAAGGCACCGGCTGTGGGTGTTGAATAATAATCTAAGATAGATTATCGCTGCCTGAAATTGGCTATCTAATAACTATGTTCATTACAAGAGGGTGAAAGGATGCCTTTCAGCAAAGATGGTTTTTTAGGAAAAGAGGCTTGGGGGTTGGCCTCTGAAATCCGGGAAAGACAAAAAAATCTGTTTGCCTTATTTTATGAGGTTAATAGGTTTACAGAACAAACTATCAAGGAAATACGTGTATCTAAAAGCAACCCCCAGGAGCTTATATCGGCCTGTCTTTTTACAAGAGTATTAGAAGGCTTACAAGCCGCTGTTATTTTGATTGAACGCGGACTCGATTTAGATGCTACGGTCATCCTTCGGGGTGTTTATGAAGCATTAGTCTATCTCAGACTTTCTTGTGAAGGTAAAGATTTTGTAGGTAAGTATATTTCGAAGCACGATATAGATCGGCTTGAATTATTGAAAAAAATCCGCAAAGATGATCCAGAGAGTAAGATTTATAAGATACGGGAATATACGTCAGATGAATCAATAAATCAGATCATTTCGGAACTTGAGGCTAAAATAAAGAACGAAGGCATAGATATTGAAAAATTTAAAAAAGATTTCTCCAAGCGAATGCTTGCTGAGAAAGCAGGAATGGAAGAACTATATAAAATTTATTATTATGTAACGAGTGATTCGGCACATACTCATCCCAGAGTATTAGAAAGATATGTTGCTACAGACGAGAAAGGAAATCCTCTTCAATTGAATCATGGCCCTTGTGGAGAGAACGCAAGGTTAAGTTTGATTACAGCAGTCGAATTTTTATTATCGGCCATTGCATACATCTCTACACTTTTTGGTCTAAACAAAGACACTAAAATTAAGGATTTTCACGAAGAGCTGGTTAATAAACATGGAAGGTGATTAAAACAAAGTAATTAAAGTAATTTCCGTATTTATCTCAACGCAACGTTATGATGTATATTATAAAATGCGCACCGCGGAACGCAGGCCTTTTATATTCCCATAGGCATCTCTTATCATGACCATGGGTAGAATGGCTAAAGACCTTAGAGGAGATTCATGGCTCGACTGACGGAGCAGGAAAAGCAGGATATTATTCGTTATCTGGAGGCGGACAAGCCGTTGCCGGACAAGTACCGTTTTCTGCTCTTTGAAGAAAAACGGGAAGTGGAGCTGGTGTGGAACGGCAAGACGAATGAGGTTTGCAACGTGGTGCTGCCGTTTCAGACTATCGAACATGTTGATGAGCCGAGGGCTGATAAGGATGTGAAGCTCCAGGTTGATTTGTTCGACCCGATCACAGGCCGGCAGCTCAAGGGCTGGACCAACAAACTCATCTGGGGCGACAACAAGCTGATCCTTTCAAGCCTCAAGAACGGGCCGCTGCGGGAGGAGATACAGAAGCAGGGTGGCATCAAGCTGATCTATATTGATCCACCCTTTGACGTGGGCGCTGATTTTTCCATGGATATTGAGATTGGCGGCGACACCTTCACCAAGAAGCCCAACGTACTGGAAGAATTGGCCTACCGGGACACCTGGGGCAAGGGTGCAGATTCCTTTATCGCCATGATCTACGAACGACTGGTGCTGATGCGGGACTTGCTGGCAGATGATGGGAGTATTTATGTTCATTGTGACTGGCGGGTTAATAGTCATATCCGCATGGTTTTGGACTAAGTTTTTGGCAGCCGGAATTTCAGAAATGAGATTGTCTGGCAGCGTATGCGTGGTGCAAAGAATAATGTTACAAGAAAGTTTGATACTATAGGCGACACCCTTCTGTACTTTGCAAAGAACGTTGACTCTTGTTATTTTGAGCTATCTCGCATTCCTTACGACGAAGAATACAAAAAAAAGAGATACCCTTTTGTCGATCAGCACGGCAACAGATACCAGACGCAGTCATATAGGGGCGGTAGACAAGCGCGAGAGAACATGAAAGAACGGTACTACCTGGATGAAAACAAAGGGAAGCCTGTTAGTTCTATTTGGACAGATATTGGATATGTTCAATCCACTGCTCACGAAGATACTGGCTATGCCACTCAAAAACCAGAAGCTCTCCTCGAACGCATTATCAGTGCTTCCTCCAAAGAAGGTGACCTTATCGCCGATTTCTTCTGCGGCTCTGGTACCACAGCCGCTGTGGCAGAAAAGCTGGGGCGCAAGTGGATCGTCACTGACCTGGGCAAGTTTGCAGTCCACACTACCCGCAAGCGGATGATAGGTGTGCAGCGGGAACTCAAGAAAGAAGTCAAACCCTATCGTGCCTTTGAAATCCTCAATCTCGGCAAGTACGAACGACAGCACTACATCGGCGTCAATCCCGACCTGCGGGAAGAGGAAAAACAGAAGCAACTTGAAGAAAAAGAGAGGGACTTTCTCGATCTGATCCTGCGGGCCTACCGGGCGGAGATGATTGAAGGCTTTCGCACCTTCCACGGCAAGAAGGCAGGGCGGCTGGTGGCAGTGGGGCCGGTCAACCTGCCGGTAACGCGCCTTTTTGTGGAAGAGGTCATCCTGGAATGCCGCCAGAAGCACATCACTAGGGTGGACATCCTCGCCTTTGAGTTCGAGATGGGGTTGTTTCCTAACATCCTCGACGAGGCCAGGGCCAAGGGCATTGATATCGCGCCGAAGTACATCCCGGCGGAGGTATTTGACAAGCGGGCGGTGGAGAAGAACCAGGTTGTATTCCACGATGTCTCCTTTATCGAGGTCAAGCCGATTATCAAGAGCAACAGTGTGGCGGTAGAGCTGACCGATTTCTCGGTCTTCTATTCGCAGGATTCTATTGCCGCTGCCGAGGCTGCGCTGAAAGACAAGGGGAGCAAGGTCGTCGTTGAAAAAGGCCAGATTGTGAAGGTGAGCAAGGACAAAGACGGCATCGTCAGCCGTGAGGTGCTCACCCGGCACTGGACCGATTGGGTGGATTACTGGGCAGTGGATTTCAACTTTGAGAGCAAGCGGGAGATCATCCGCGTCCAGAACGCCGAAAGCGGGGAGTGGGAGGAGGTCTGGACTGGGGATTATGTGTTCGAAAACGCGTGGCAGTCTTTTCGTACCAGGAAGAATCGCAAGCTGGAACTGACAAGCGTGTTCCATGAGTGCCTTCCCGGACGCCGGAAAGTGGCGGTCAAGGTGGTGGACATCTTCGGTAATGATACCATGAAGATTATTGAGATGACTGTATAGGGCTATATGACGACTGTCAAAGAATTTGACACATGGCTGACACAACCTGAAGATATGACTCTGGAGTTTAAATCAGCGAGAAATAACTTTAGCAGGGAAAAGGATCTTCCGGATTATTGTGCCGCACTGGCCAACGAGGGTGGCGGAAAGCTGATTCTCGGCGTAGACAATAGCCAGGAAGTTGTCGGCACAAAGGCGTTTGAAGGAACCTATAATAGACTATCCAATGAGTTGCTTTCTAAGATCAGAATCAGGGTTGATGTGGAGGAGTTCATTCACCCAAAGGGGCGCGTATTGATATTTTATGTGCCTGCTCGCCCCTCCGCTCAGGCAATCCGTTCAACAGGGAATTACCATTACCCTATGCGGGCCGGTGAGTCATTAGTTGAAATGGACCAGATGACATTAAAAAAGATCCTCAATGAATCTGATCCTGATATTTCCAGCCAAATCGTTGAAGGATTGACGTTGGAGGACCTGGATGAAGAAGCAATTGAGAACTTTAAAAAGCGATGGGCTGAGAAGGCAAATCGCAAGGATTATATTTCATATTCAAGTGTCAAGACCTTACATGCTGTCGGTTTGCTTACAGATAAGGGCCTTAACTATGCTGCCCTGATACTGTTTGGCAAGAAGGAAAAGATTGATGAATTGCTGCCAGGCAGTGAGATCATTTTTGAATGGCGGCAGGATGTAAAAAAGACCGCCCATGATTTTCGTAAGAATTGGCGCGATCCGTTCTTCAAGATTTGTGATGAAATATGGGAGACGATCAACGCCAGGAATATCCGAACCCCTTTTCAAGAGGGGCTCTTTCAGCGCGAGGTCCTTGCCTTCAGCGAAAAGCCGGTCCGTGAAGCCATCCTTAATGCAGTGGCTCACAGGGACTACACCATCAGGAACCAGTCTATTTTTATAAAGGCCTCACCGGAAGCATTTGTCATTGAGAGTCCTGGCGGGTTACCGCCTGGCATCACGATTGAAAATATTCTGCACAAAAGATATTGGCGAAACCGATGCATTGCAGAAACATTTGAAAAAGCTGGATTGGTTGAGCGTTCAGGGCAGGGGATGGATGACATATTTGAACACACGATCAAGGAGGGTAAAGGGCTGCCAGATCTGACAAAAAGTGATGCATATACTGTTTGCCTCCAAATCCCGGCGCAGGTTAAGGACAAGAGTTTTATTTTATTCATCGAGAAAATCATCAATTCAAGACAGATTGTTTTAACGTTTGATGAGATTTATGAATTAGAAAAGATCCGGGAAAATCAGCCTGTTTCGCAAGTAGAAAATCGGAAAAAGTTTTTGGATATGAGTATAATCGAACAGGTTGGGAAAACAAGGGGAGCCAAATATATTCTTTCCCATACTTATTATGCCCACGAAGGCAAGGTCGGTATTCATACCAGGTTGTCGGGGCTGTTGCGGGAAAAGAATAAAGAACTTATTATAAAACATTTAGGTAAAAATAAGGGCTATCTTCACGATTTGCAACTTGCTTTTCAGGAATTGAAACCCCAGGATATCTCAAATCTCTTGCAAGAGCTTAAGCGTGAACGAAAGATAAGGTTTGTGGGGTCATCAAAAACAGGATACTGGGAGATTACAAATTAAATCTATTTTAAATTTAGTTTATAATCTAATATTATAATGTCTTTTAAAACCAATAGGTTGGACTTGATTAATTAAATCTATTTTAAATGTAAACGAATTCTAAGCAAACTATGGCACTACATCCTGAATTTCCTGAATCACCTCATGAAATACTCCATCCTGAGCATCGCTGGTTTCCGGCAGACGAGGCGCTCAGGGAATCGAGCTTTGAAAAGCTCCTGCCGCCGCTGGTGCCTGAACTGCGCAAACAGGTGAAGGTATGGCGTGACAAGGGTTATGCAAAGGCCTCCGATACCAGCCGGAGCCTGCTTAACTGGTGGTTCAACAGCCCGCACCTGCTTCCCCAGGCCGATGGCACCATGGCTGAGTTCCAGTATTATTTTGCCCAGCGGGAGGCTGTGGAGACGATCATCTATCTCTATGACATTGCGGGTATTAAGGATAAATATGATCTGATGCGCTTCGATAGTTCCGGCGTGGTCTCTACAGGCATGTTCGATGAGACCTGGCGGCGGTTTGTTGTAAAGATGGCTACCGGTACAGGCAAGACTAAAGTGATGAGTCTGGTTCTGGCCTGGAGCTATTTCCATAAGTTGTATGAGCCAGAATCGGATCTGGCCCGTAACTTTTTGGTGATCACCCCAAATATCATCGTGCTGGACCGCATCTACAGGGACTTCAGCGGTCTTAGCATCTTCTTTAAAGACCCGGTATTGCCGGATAATGGTGTAGATGGGCGCAACTGGAGGGATGATTTTCAACTCACTCTGCACCTTCAGGATGAGGTGCGCATTACCCGGCCTACGGGCAATATCTTTCTGACCAATATCCATCGTGTCTATGCCGGTGAAGATATTCCACCCTCAGCAGATGATGAAAATACTATGGACTATTTCCTGGGCAAGCGCCCTACCGGAGCAACCACAGACTCCAAGGTGGACCTGGGCATGATTGTGCGTGAGATCGAAGAGCTGGTGGTGCTGAACGATGAAGCGCACCATATCCATGACAGCCGCTTAGCCTGGTTTAAGTCAATCGAGGATATCCATAACCGCCTGAAGCAGAAGGGGGATGCCCTGTCCCTGCAGGTGGACGTGACCGCCACTCCCAGGCATAACAACGGGGCAATCTTTGTGCAGACAGTGGCCGATTACCCGCTGGTAGAGGCCATCTCCCAGAATGTTGTGAAGCATCCGGTACTTCCCGACGCCCCCAGTCGCGCCAAGCTCGTTGAACGTCAGAGCGCTATGTACACGGAGAAATACGCTGATTACATCCACCTCGGTGTGGTCGAGTGGCGCAAGGCGTATGCTGAGCACGCGAAACTGGGCAAAAAGGCTATCCTGTTCGTCATGACCGATGACACCAAAAACTGTGACGACGTGGCTGAGTATCTGGAGGGTACTTACCCGGATTTGAAAGACGCCGTGCTGGTGATCCACACCAAGGATAATGGCGAGATTTCCGAAGCAGCGACGGGTAAGAAGAAAGAAGAGCTGGAACTCCTGCGCAAACAGGCCAACGAGATTGACGGCATTGGGAGCCCTTACAAGGCTATCGTCTCCGTGCTCATGCTCAAGGAAGGCTGGGATGTGCGTAACGTCACCACGATTGTCGGCCTGCGTGCATATTCGGCCAAAAGCAATATACTGCCTGAGCAGACCCTGGGACGCGGTTTGCGGAAGATGTATCCTGGCGGTATAGAGGAGTATGTCAGCGTGGTAGGCACCGATGCCTTTATGGAGTTCGTGGAATCCATTCAGGCAGAGGGCGTGGTCCTGGAACGCAGGCCGATGGGTGAGGGTACCCAGCCCAAGACGCCGCTGGTGGTCGAGGTAGACAAGGAGAACGAAAAGAAGGACATTGAGGCATTGGACATCGGAGTGCCGGTACTAAGTCCACGCGTGTATCGCGAATACAAGAACCTGGATAATGTGGATGTGGGCGCTTTTGGCCACAGCAAAGTGGTCTACCAGCGATTCAGCGAAGAGGCGCAACGGGAGATTGTCTTCAAGGACATCACGACTGGCGCGGTAACGCATAAAACGATTCTGGATACGGCAGGAGTCGCTGACTTCCGAAGCGTCATCGGGTATTTCGCTCAGACTATCATGAAAGACCTGCGCTTAGTCAGCGGTTACGATGTGCTCTACGGCAAGGTCAAGGAGTTCGTGCAAAACCATCTTTTCGACCAACAGGTTCAACTCGATGATCCGAACACCCTTCGCAACTTGTCAGAACTGGCCGCAACCAGGACACTGATTGAAACATTCAAGAAGGCGATCAATGCGCTGACCATCCAGTACAAGGGCGATGCCGAGATTCGGGATACCATCAAATTGCGTCACACGCGTCCCTTTGTGGCAAAAGAGCAGGGATATCTGATCCCGAAAAAGAGTGTATTCAATAAAATCATCGGGGATAGTCATTTCGAACTCTTGTTCGCCCAATTTCTGGAAGGTTGTGATGATGTGGTCTCTTTTGCCAAAAACTATCTTGCAGTACACTTCAAGCTGGATTACGTGAACGCGGATGGTGACATTTCCAACTACTACCCGGATTTTTTGGTCAAAGTATCAGACAGGGAAGTATTTATTGTCGAGACCAAGGGACAGGAATCCATTGACGTGCCATTGAAGATGGAACGACTGCGGCAATGGTGCGAAGACATCAACCACGCGCAATCGGACGTGAGGTATGACTATGTGTATGTAGATGAGGAAGGCTTTAAAAAATACAGGCCTGCATCTTTTAGAGAATTGGGTGGTAGTTTTACTGAGTACAAAGAGAAAGGATAACTCAGTAATATCTTTTTGAGATTAATGTCGTTCAGATATTTCTTCGAGAAGTATTTTTTCAAAGGGTATCCATAAATGAAGCATCCAGAAATGGCACTTTCAAGATTTGAGACTGCTTTATTTTTAATTGAGATTGTTACATTTTATAGGAAGAATCTTGCATGACGCCCGCCGTGAAACCCTCAAATGCCTCCTCAAACTCAACCACGAAATCCACGAGCGGGAAGTCAAAGTAGGATTGTGGGGGGAAAAACCGCAAAAGACTAAAACAGACAGCAGTAATAATGCACCCCCATTATTTGATTGACTATATAGTTAAGGATAAAGAGGATTCTAAAATTGATGGCCTCGTAAAAAGTCTGAAACAATCTGTTTTATCATTCTGAGCGAAGCGAAGAATCTAATGCAATCAACGTAGTATGAGACCCTTCACTTCGTTCAGGGTGACAGTTAGTGACTTTTTACAGGACAATACTATCAATGGAAAGTCAACTGCACAGAAACTGCACAATTTAGCGGTTGGGGAAGGACTTGAGCAGTATGCAATTGCGTGATTTTACTGGTGGAGCTGATCGGGATCGAACCGACGACCTCTTGAATGCCATTCAAGCGCTCTCCCAACTGAGCTACAGCCCCATTTATAAAAGAAATAACTGAACTGATTAAGACTGTTGGCAATTTAGCATTTATACTTACTTCTTGTCAAGTAGTTGTGCTCGAATGTATAATGTAGAAACACTGTGAATCACGGTGGATAAATGAGAAGAATGAGGGGGTTAAAAGACGATGCGTAGTGACACAATAAAGAAGGGTTTTGAGAGGGCGCCGCACAGGAGCCTTTTAAAGGCCTGCGGGCTTAAGGATGAGGATTTTGATAAGCCCTTCATCGGTGTAGTCAATTCCTATATCGATATTATCCCAGGTCATGTGCACCTGCAGGAGTTTGGGAGGAAGGTCAAAGAGGAGATCAGGAAGGCCGGTGGTGTACCATTCGAGTTTAATACGATCGGGGTGGATGATGGGATTGCCATGGGGCATAAAGGGATGCTCTATTCCCTCCCAAGTCGGGAGCTTATCGCGGACTCTGTAGAGACGATGGCCCAGGCCCATATGCTGGATGGCCTCATCTGTATCCCGAATTGTGACAAGATAGTACCCGGCATGATTATGGGGGCCATGCGTGTCAATATACCGACTATCTTTGTCAGTGGCGGGCCGATGGCCGCCGGGAGGACTTCAACAGGCAAGGTGGTGGATCTCATCTCCGTCTTTGAGGGAGTTGGTGAATTTCAGGCAGGGAAGATTACAGAGGCGCAGTTAAAGGATATTGAGGACCATGGCTGTCCGGGCTGCGGGTCTTGCTCAGGCCTTTTTACAGCGAACTCAATGAACTGTCTTATGGAGGCCCTCGGCATCGCCCTTCCAGGGAATGGGACGGCCCTCGCAACCTCTGCGGAGAGGAGAGAGCTTTTGATCCGGGCGGCAAGGCAGATCGTAGAATTGATCCGGGTCGACCTTAAGCCAAGAGACATTGTGACGAGGGAGGCGATCGACAATGCCTTTGCCCTGGATATGGCCATGGGCGGATCAACCAATACGATACTCCATACCCTTGCGATTGCCTATGAGGCAGGGATTAGCTATGACCTTAGCAGGATCAATGAGCTCTCAGGCCGAGTGCCCAATATCTGCCGGGTAAGCCCATCGTCTCAGTGGCACATCGAGGATGTCCACAACGCAGGCGGTGTGAGTGCGATTCTTAAAGAGTTGAGCTGCATCAGGGGGCTCATGAATTTAGAACAGAAGAGTGTGACATTAAAGACTATTGGCGAGAATATCAAAGATGCCGTGATAAAGAATAAGGGGGTCATAAGACCCATAGGGAATGCCTACAGCAAGGATGGCGGCCTTGCAATCCTGTATGGGAACCTGGCCCCGGAAGGAGCTGTGATAAAGACAGCGGGTGTAGAGACTGCCATGTTGAGCCATGAAGGGCCTGCCATTGTCTTTGAATCCCAGGAGGAGGCGTGTGCAGGCATCCTGGCGGGTAGAGTGAAGGCGGGTCATGTGGTGGTGATCCGTTATGAGGGACCTAAAGGGGGTCCGGGGATGCAGGAGATGCTGGCGCCTACGGCGAATATCGTGGGTATGGGTCTTGGGGATCAGGTTGCACTGATCACCGATGGACGTTTTTCCGGCGGGACCCGTGGCGCCTGCATCGGGCATGTATCGCCAGAGGCGGCAGAGGGTGGCCCAATCGCCCTTATCAAAGACGGTGATATGATCAGCATTGATATCCAGGAACGTACCCTGAATATCAAGTTAAGTCAGGACGTGCTCAATCGCAGAAGAACGGAGTGGAAACCACCCAGGCCAAAGATTGAAAGGGGCTGGCTTGGCAGATATACAAGGATGGTGACGTCAGGGAGTAAAGGGGCTGTGCTGATATAAGAAAATAAGAGATTAAGCCGTTCAAGCAGTTTAAACGGCTTAAACTGTTTGAACGGCTTACTGAGGTGACGAAGATGGCTGAGATAAAAAACAGAGAAAGCGGCGATCCTATAGAAGGCAGTGATCCTCCCCTGAGACATCAGATCATTTGTGCGAAATGTGGAATGGTCTATGAGATAAGATATATCCCGGAGCATTGCCGAAAGATAGAAGGAGAAGGGTACCTCTGTATGAATTGCAATGCGGTCTTAGATCTGATCGGAGAATAGAAGCAGGCCCTATTTAAGAGCACTCTTTAGTGCCTTGCCGGCCGTAAATCTGGGGGTCTTGCTCGCAGAGATTTTTATCGCCTCGCCCGTCTTTGGGTTTCTGCCAGTACGCGCCTTTCTATTCTGAACAGCGAAAGTCCCAAACCCAACCAAAGTCACCTTCTGTCCCTTTTGCAGGGCCTTTGTAATATGATCAAGGGTGGCATTCAGTGCATTATTTGCGGCGTTCCTGCTAATCCCGGCGGACATGGCGATTTTATCGATTAGTTCAGCCTTTGTCATATAAAACCCCCTCTGGTAAGTGAAAAGATGCGATGATGGGCGATTAAAACAGACGTCAGGCTACCAACTTCAGGTTAGATTGTCAAGAGGAATATTCAGTTCCCTGATCTTTTTCCTGAGGGTGTTCCTGTTTAGCCCGAGTATGTGGGCCGCGTGTAGCTGGTTCCCTCTGGTTTCTTTCAGCACCATGGTTATCAGTGGTTTTTCTATCTCTCTCAGCAGGGTGTGGTAGAGATTGGAACCTTCTGATGCCTTGAACCGCTTAATAAAGTCGTGCAGCCTTTTTTCGATATAGTCTTTAAGGGATATAGAAGGAGGGGCGCTCTCAGAAACAAAGGATACAAACATCTCGGGTTCAAGTCCAACCAGTCTGTAGGGCGTCTTACTGACCCGCTTCCTTGCCTCATAGGCATCTTTAATCAGGGTGACTTCTATCCCTCTGGTCTCCCAGGCCTTCTTTAAATCGGAAACACTATTACCGTTACCGACGATTATGATATTATCTCTCTCCATCCGTCCCACTTTTAACACATCTCTCTAAAATGGTCAATAAGAAAAATGTTGACATAGACGTCAAAATTTTGTAGTCTCATATCTTATGAAATCCTTCCGTATCCTCGTTGTAGATGATGATCCTGATATACGCGAGACCATGACCACCCTCCTTACCATGAATGGTTATACAGTGACCGCAGTAGCAGACGGCCCTTCTTTGATCTCAGAGGTTAAAAAAGAGAGATACCATATGGTTATAACAGACCTGATGCTTCCCCAGATGAGTGGTATCGATATTATAAAGAATGTCAAGGAGATAGACCCGGATGTACAGTGTATCGTGATCACAGGGTATGCAGCGGTGACAACAGCCGTCGAGGCCATGAAGGCAGGCGCCTTTGATTATCTGATGAAACCATTTAACAGTGCTGAGGTGTTGATGCTTATTAAGCGGGCGCTGGAATTCCAGACCCTTCAGGTAGAAAACCAGCAACTCAAGAGAAACCTTGAAGGCCGGTACCGCTTTGGAAATCTGATAGGTAAGAGTCAGGGGATACAAAAGGTCTTTTCTCTTATTGAGAAAGTTGCTGAGACAGATAGTACGATACTGATACTGGGGGAGAGTGGCACAGGGAAAGAACTGGTTGCAAGGACACTTCACTACAATAGTCCAAGAAGGAATAAACCCTTAGTCCCCATAAATTGTGGGGCAATCCCGGAAAATCTCTTAGAGAGTGAGCTCTTTGGACATGAAAAGGGTGCCTTCACGGGTGCAGGCTCAACACGCATAGGACGTTTTGAGCTTGCAGACGGGGGCACAGTCTTTCTTGATGAAATAGGGGAGATGAGTCCGGCTCTCCAGGTAAAGCTCCTTCGGGTATTACAGCAGAGGGAGTTTGAGCGCTTAGGCGGGACAAAGACGATAAAGGTAGATGTGAGGATTATCACTGCAACGAATATTGATCTTGAGAAGGCGGTACAGATAGGTAAATTCAGAGAGGATTTGTATTACCGGCTTAATGTAATTCCTATAGGTATCCCCCCGTTAAGAGAACGTGTTGAGGATATGCCTTTATTGATAGAGCATTTCTTAAATCATTTTAACAGATCGAAGAAGAAATCTATAAAAGGTTTTACTCCGGAGGCGATGAATCTTTTGTTAATCTATAGATGGCCCGGAAATATAAGAGAATTGGAGAACCTCATAGAGAGATTGGTCATACTGAAGGGTGAAGGAATAATAACCCTGGAGGATATACCTAATAAGCTCATGGCTCCGAGGGGAAGAGACGGCGTAGCCTATCTTGTTATTCCAGAAAACGGGATCAATCTTAAGGATGCTGTGGAGGAATTTGAAAACAATCTTATCGTTCAGGCTTTGCAAAAGGCCCAGGGTGTAAAGAACCGGGCCGCTCAACTCTTATCTCTAAACCGCACAACCCTCGTTGAAAAGCTTAAAAAAAAGAAGATTGACTATCATATCAACGCGTAAATCGCTGTGCTTGTCATTGCGGGCCCCCAAATGTCATTCCAGTAAAATCAAATCGTCATAGCTTCATAGCTATCTCTACTTTCCCACTTCCCTCATTTATAGTCATGTGAATTGCTTGATACGGCCGATACCTATTACCCTTCAATAAATGGGGATTTGATGGTTCGTGGATTATCTGGTCAATGCCTCAGGAGTCAAATCCATGACATGCCGAATGTGACTTTGACGTATCATTGACCCTCTGTTAGGAAAGCGCATTTCTAATAGATTGATTTATAAAGGTAATTTATGTTCATGATTATTCTTTCTACTGGCATATAGATTGCAAAAATGATGTTTGATAACACAATATGATGAAGGTGTTACATAGGGAAGGGAAGGATTATACTGTAAACCGGGTACAACGGCAGACAGGTTTATGTTGGAGTGAAATTTAAAGATGGGGAGGTGAGTTATGGAAAAAACAGTTCATAAGGTGGCAGGATACAAGACGAAAAGTAGTAAAGGTAAGAAAGGAATTGTTGATCCCGCAATCAGGGATCAGCTGATCCAGGAGTATGGGCAAAAGATCAAATATATGGCCTACAGGCTTTCTTACAGATTACAGCCGGATATCGATATTGATGACCTCATCAGTGCAGGGATAATAGGACTCATGGATGCGATGGATAAATACGACCCTGCGAAAGAGACACTGTTTAAGACCTATGCAGAGTTTCGTATCAGGGGAGCCATGTTGGATGAGATCCGTGCTATGGATTGGATCCCTCGATCTGTAAAAGAAAAGGCAGGCCTCCTGTACAGGACCATAGGCCAGCTGGAGAAAAGGCTTGGACGGCCTCCCACAGAAGAAGAGATCGCCGGGGAGCTTAAGATGACTATACCGGAGTATCAGGACTTTTTGGCTCAGGCTCACGCCTCTGCCATGATTAGTATCGAGGACTTAGGTGTTAACCGCGATAATGACAGGGATGTCCTTGAATGCATAGGAGAGCCAGAGAAGCGTGATCCTCTGACGCTGCTTCTGTCAAAAGATACCCGCCATATATTGACAAAGGCCATCGAGAATCTTCCTGAAAAGGAGCGCAAGGTGGTTTCTCTGTATTATTACAATGAGCTTACAATGAAAGAGATAGGTAAGATACTCGATGTTACAGAATCGAGGGTTTCACAGCTTCATACGCAGGCGATGTTCAGACTCAAAGGTAGACTTCAGGAGAGGAACGGGTGACGGTATACAATAAGAAATCACGGATGAGTGATAATGCCTTTCGTGTCTTAAGGGAGATGATATATGAACGTAGCGGAATATATTTCTCTGACCAGAAGAAGTATATCTTAGAGAATAGACTTGTAAGACGTATAGAAGATGGCGGATTTGATGATTTTGATAATTATGTTGATTTTTTAAGGCATAATCCTTCAAGGGACAAAGAATTTTCAGCACTCTTCGATGTAGTAACCACGAATGAAACAAGTTTTTTCAGAGATGTGAATCAATTGCAGACCTTTGAATACACTGTTCTACCTCAAATCATAAAGGATGCCGAAGAAAAGAGCTGCAAAAAATTGAGAATCTGGAGTGTACCGTGTTCGACTGGAGAGGAGCCATACACCCTCGCCATGATTATATTAAACAGGTTTCCAGAGATCCAAAGCTTGGGTTGGGATATTGAGATACATGGAAGTGATATCAGTGAAAGCGTTCTAAATTCGGCAAGGAAGGGGCAGTATAATGGCTATACAATACGTAATATACCATCGCATTACCTCGACAGGTTTTTTAATAAAAGTAGTGAGGGTAAATATGCAGTGAAACCTGAGGTGAAAGAGATGATCCGCTTGAGCAATATCAATCTGTTTGATTCGATGAGGGTTCGCATGATTCGTGGTATGAATGTAGTATTTTGTAGAAACGTGTTGATATATTTCGATGAACCTGCCAGGAAGAGGGTAATAGCCAACATTTATGATAGCTTAGCACCAGGCGGATATCTTTTCATGGGCCCTTCAGAGTCTTTATTAAATATATTGGGGGCCTTTAAGGTCATACATATTAATAATATTCTGATTTATCAAAAATAGCAGACAGAAGTAGCAAACAATATAATTTAAACTTGGTGAGGTTGACTGTGGGGGTTCTAAAATATGCAAAATGAGGTTGATAACGTCTTGCAGCTTATTGGCTTCACAGCAGGTGGAGAGAGGTTTGCGATAGATATTGCAGAGGCCCATGAGATTAACAGGTTTGAACATATCAACAGGATTCCTGGCATGCCTGATCAGGTCTTAGGGGTTATCGACGTACGCGGTGTGGTGATACCGGTTATCAATCTGGCAGAAAAGCTCGCTCTCCCTGCTCAAAGCATTACAAAGGATACGAGGATCATTATCGCAGGATTTAATGGGGATAGGATAGGAATTCTGGTAGATAGTGTGTCCGAGGTTCTAAGGGTTTCTGGTAACAGTTTTGAAAAGCCGCCTTCTATTATTCAAAGGGTTAATTCTGAATATATCTGTGGGATTATTCGAACTGATAAACAACTTATTGTAGTCCTGGACCTACTGAGGTTATTGAAAGACTATAGTCCATCCTCGACAAAAGAGAATCCTGATTGCATTACATCGAAACCTTAGGAAAGGATGGCGATATTGGTATGACCACCAACCCAATAAAGGTTTTGATCGTAGATGATTCTGCTTTCATACGAAAGACGATCGTTGGCTTGTTGAACTCTGAACCAGGTATTCATGTAGTTGGAGAAGGTGTGGATGGCGAGGATGCAATACAAAAGGTAAGAACATTAGCACCGGATATAATGACGATGGATATAGAAATGCCGCGCATCAATGGTCTGGATGCCCTCAGGATTATAATGGAAAAGAATCCTGTACCTGTAATTATGGTGAGTTCTTTGACAGAAGAAAGCGCACGGGAGATTATAAAGGCATTAGAATATGGGGCTGTGGATTTTATACCCAAGAATCTGTCCGGTAATATAACAAATATAGTCAATATAAAAAATGAACTTATAGAAAAGATCAAACTTTTTG
>JAHFEQ010000020.1:12154-28594 GCA_023248395.1 Nitrospirota bacterium | reverse complement strand
TGACACTCAACGGCGCCACTGGCGTGATCAGCGGGACGCCGACGACGGGAGGGACGAGCAACTTTACAATGAGGGCGACCGATGCGAATGGCGCCACATCGACCCAGGCGCTGTCTATTACCGTTTATGCATCTCTGTCTATTACTACGGCAACCCTACCGGATGGTACAGTCAATTTTGCCTACAGCCAGACCCTGACCGCCGCAGGAGGTAAACCTCCGCTTTCATGGGCTGTTACATTAGGGGCTTTGCCTGTGGGTCTCAGTCTTAACAGTGCCACGGGTGTGATCAGCGGAACGCCAACAACGGCAGGGATAAGCAACTTTACAGTCCAGGTGACAGACTCCAATGGGGCTACAGCCACGAGGGCCCTGTCGATAACCATCTACTCTGCGATCAGCCTCGTTACGACTTCATTGAATAGCGGAACAGTGAGTGCGGCCTACAGCCAGACAATGACAACAAGCGGCGGCAAGACTCCTTATACATGGAGTATCACGATTGGCGCTCTGCCTCCTGGCCTTGCCCTGAATACCAGTACAGGCGGGATCAGCGGGACGCCGACCTCACAAGGGACATATAACTTTACAGCCCAGGTCCAGGATGCCAATGGGGCACCGGATGCAAAGGCTTTATCTATTGTCATTTCTGCAGGGATGTCGATCACAACCAATAACCTTCCTGATGGAACGGTGAATCTTGCTTATAGCCAGACACTGACTGTGAGCGGGGGAAATTCGCCATTTACATGGGCCATTATTGTGGGGGGGCTCCCTGCGGGATTGACCTTAAACAGTGGCACCGGGGTGATCTCTGGTACACCGGCCGTCTCAGGGACATCCAACTTTACAATTCAGGTTACAGATGCCAACAGTGCCGTGGCGAGCAAATCCCTGAGCATCACGATCTATGGGGTGCTATCGATTACCACTTTATCTCTGCCCCAGGGGACCCGGACAGCGGCATACAATCAGACCGTTGCGGCAGCAGGGGGGAAGACACCTTATGCCTGGAGCATTACCACGGGCAGCCTTCCTTCAGGCCTGTCGCTTGATAGTGCCACAGGCGTGATCAGCGGAGTGCCGGCCACAGCCGGGCCCAATAACTTTACAGTGCAGGTCCAGGATACCAACGGAGCAACGGCCACCCAGGTGTTAAATATCCAGATCAACAATGTTCCCCTGATTACAACAGTCTCCCTGCCGGGAGGAACCAGCGGCACCTCTTATAATCAGGCCCTGGCTCAGACCGGAGGGACCTTGCCTCTGAACTGGGGTATTACCTCAGGGAGTCTTCCCACCGGCTTAACATTAAACAGCAATACGGGTGTTATTCCAGGGATACCGACAGTAAGCGGGGTCTATAACTTTACCGTGACGCTAACGGATATCTACGGGGTGAGCAACAGCAGGGCCTATACCGTGACCATTGTTTCCGGGAATCCAGAGAAGGCGAATATCTCGGCATCGAAAAGTATCATCGTCGCTAATGGGACCGACAGCGCTGCACTGACAATTACAGTTCGTGATGCCAATGACAACCTTGTTACAGACGGGACAACAGTGACGGTAACGACGACCAATGGCACAGTGACAGGGACGACCACTACCCTGAATGGTGTGGTAACCCGTACCCTATCAGGCACGGTCAGTGGGGCCGCCGTCCTTGGCGTGGAGTCTCCGGGCGGTACCCCCTTGTCAACCGTTACAGGAAATACTTCTCTCAGCTTTATACCGGGAGTTCCTGCCCAGGCCAATATCGCTGCTTCAAAGACCACGGTGATCGCTGATGGTGTTGATCAGACCGTACTGACGATAACGGTCCGTGATGCTAATGGGAATCTTGTCTCCGATGGGACGACGGCAACCTTGACCACGACACTTGGAACTGTGACAGGGAGTGGTAACACGGTGAATGGGGTGGTGACCCGGTATCTGAGTAGTATTACGACCGGGACCGCTTCCTTAGGGGTGCAGTCTCCAACCGGGACGACTTTAGGCACTGTGGCCGGGAATACCTCTATTACATTCTCATCAGGGGGCCCTGCAAGGGCGGTTATTGCTGCCTCGGCAACAACACGTTTTGCCAATGGCGTGGACAGTTCTATATTGACTGTAACCGTCTATGATGCAAATAATAACCTTGTGACCAACAGCACAACAGTGACTGTCACGACTACCGTGGGTACAGTTTCAGGGACAGGCACAACCGTCAATGGTGTCGTGACAAGAACCATAACGAGCACGATCAGTGGTACGGCTGTACTGGGGATACAATCACCCACAGGCACGACCTTAACCAATGTTACTGGCAATACAACTATTCTCTTTAATCCAGGTCCTCCGGCACAGGCCAATATTGCTGCTTCCAAAACAACAATTATAGCAGACAGCGTTGACTCGACAACCCTGACGATTACAGTGAGAGATGCCACAGGAAACCTGGTGGCAGATGGGACTACGGTGCAATTGACGACCACTCTGGGTACTGTGACAGGGAGTGGGGCAACGGCCTCAGGTGTTATGACAAGGGTACTGAGCGGTACGGTGAGTGGAACAGCCAGTCTTGGCGTAGAATCTCCTGTCGGGACTGTCCTCGCGACGGTCACAGGTAACACAGCGATTACCCTGCAACCCGGTCTGCCTGCAGGAACGATAACACTCTCTCCAAGCCCGGCGAGTATCATAGCCAATGGTGTTTCTACAAGCACCGTGACCAGCGGGGTGATCAGGGATGCCTACAATAATCCTGTATTGGATGGAATATTGATCACGGTGGCGACAGACCGCGGAAGTATTACCACTGCCGATTCTAGTGGGGTGAATCCCGGGATTCAGGTTACAACGGTAAGCGGAGTGGCAAGTTTTGTGGTACAGTCCGGTACTCTGATCGGGACAGCCAATATTACTGCTGTTTCGGTTGCCGGGAGTGCCAGCGGCGGTACACAGATTGCATTTGTGGCAGGCACGCCGTCTGCTGCAAATAGCTCCCTGACAGCTACGAGTCCTGTCTATTCTGACGGGGTCAGTGCCTCGACCGTTACCATTATTGTAAGGGATATCTATAATAACCCAATCAGCGGGGCCTCTGTAACCCTCTCGTCTTCCCGTGGCGCCCTTGATACGATGACCCAGCCTGCCGGGACGACAGACGCAACTGGCCGGATTATAGGGACAGTGTCCTCTACGAGTATAGGAAATGCGGTGATTACCGCGACCGTCAACGGTTCTGTGGTGATAGTCCAGACGGCAACGATCAATTTCTACAATACACAGTCAGGGCCTAATATCACCGTCAGTGCCGGCAATAACACCTCTGTGACATTCAATATGGTTATCAGCATTGGTATTACGACTTCCACTCCGAGTGGTACGGGTACGGCACTTCCGCCAGGTTACGCGACGCCGGTCTATTTTGATATCAGTACCACCGCTGGCTTTAGCGGGAACGTGACCATCTGCATCACCTATAATGAGGCGACCTATGCCGCGAGGGAGGGGCTTATCAAGATCCTCCATAAGGAAGGGAGCGTTCTTGTAGACCGGACGACCTCCGTGAATACGGCAACGAATACCGTCTGTGGCGTGGTGACGAGTTTCTCAGAGTTTGTCACAGCGGCGACTACGGCAACCAATCTACAGATCACGACATTACCCCAGTCAGTGACCTCAGGAAATATTTCGGGGGTCGTGACAGTCGAGGCAAAGGATAATAACGGTGTGACCGATACCGGCTATTCTGGAACTGCCAATATATCGAGCAATTCATCGACTCTATATTTAGACACCAGTCTTTTCGGCGGCTTTAACCAGACGGCGATCCCTCTCTCTATGGTCAATGGGGTAGGGAGTTTTTATTTCAAAGACACAACGATGGGTACGCATACCATAACGGTAACTGATGCAGCGGCCATTCTAACCCCTACGAGCCAGCAGGAGACCATTTTGGCGGGTGTGCCTTCCGGGACCATTACTCTAACGCCAAGTCCCGGGAGTATTGTGGCTGATGGAGTTACGACAAGCGCGGTGACCAGCGGTGTGATTAGGGACGTCTACGGGAATACCGTATCTGACGGCACCTTGATTACGGTAGCGACAGACCGCGGGACGATTACTACGGCGGATGCCAGTGGGGCCTATACCGGGATCCAGGTGGCGACAGTCAGCGGGGTGATCAGTTTTGTGGTGCAGTCCAGCACAGCAGCGGGGACAGCGACTGTGACAGCCCAGTCGGTCACAGGGAGCGCCGTGGGGGGTACACCGATTACATTCCTACCTGGTTTGCCATCGGGAGTGATCACTCTGACGCCCAATCCCGGGAGTATTGTGGCCGATGGGTCTACGACGAGTACGGTGACCAGCGGGATGATTATGGACATCTACGGGAATACGGTGTTTGATGGTACTTTGATCACTGTAGCTACAGATCGTGGGACGATTACTACGGCTGATGCGAGCGGGGTCTATGCCGGGGTTCAGGTGGCAACAGTCAATGGGGTAATCAGTTTTGTGGTGAGGTCTGCAACATTAGTAGGGACCGCCAATGTGACAGCGGTTAGCGTGGAGGGTGGTGCCAGTGGGGGCACGCAGATTACATTTATACCCGGCCTGCCTTATGGGACGATTGTCCTGACACCGAATCCCGGGATCATGCCGGCGGATGGTGTATCTGCCAGCATCATTACCAGTGGCATCATCATGGATGTCTACGGGAATACGGTCTTAGACGGAACGCTTATTACTGTGTCCACGGATCGTGGAACGATTGCGACCCCTGATGCCAGCGGGGCCTATGCTGGCATACAGGCTGCCATCAGCGCAGGGAGAATTATATTCACAGTTCAGGCTGGAACCACAGAAGGGGTAGCCACAGTAGCAGTCACATCGGTGCAGGGGAGTGCCAGCGGCCAGGCCACGATCACGCTAACGAATGTTCCACCAGAGCTGAACTATCCCACAGAAACTGGCTACGGGAATGGAGATGCGATAGCGCCGAATAGTGGTATAACGAGCAGTGTATACACGTATAAAATTGTTTACAAGGATATCAACAATAATCCACCATCCTATGTCAGAATATGTATCGATTCTAATCCCTGTACAGCAATGAACGTGGATGCGGCTGCAATAGATCCGTCTCTGAGAGATGGAAACTATGCTAACGGTGAGCAGTATCTTTATGCTATTAATACCCTGAACTCAGGGGATCATACCTACTATTTTGCGACAACAGACAGTTTGGCGTATACAAAGGTGCCGTCTTTCGGGAGCCTGAATGGTCCCCATGTAAACTATCCTCCAGAGCTTTCCTATTCATCGGAGTCTGGATACGTTACAGATGGTGTAAACCCTGACACAGGGAACACAACCGCGACCTTCAACTTTAAAGTGGTCTACAAGGATCTTGATAATCAGGCGCCAACATCTATCAGGGCCTGCATAGACGGCGGGTGTTATGCCATGTCTGTAGATACTGCAGCCTCTGCAACCTTGCGAGATGGTAATTACACTAATGGAGAGCAGTATGTATACAGTACCCTGCTGTCTGAAGGGACACATAACTACTACTTTGATACGACAGATGGTTTGGAGGGTGCCACATTACCCACTTCAGGTAATCTGAGCGGTCCTATTGTGACCAGTACCTATACGCCTGTCGGGACCAATGTGATCGTACATCCCGATCCTGATATTACTGTAACCTATACCCAGGTCACAGCGAGCGGCGATACTTATGTGACAAGGTCACAGACCGGATCTCCACTACCATCGGGTTATCTCCATGGTACCCCGCCTTCCTATTTTGACATATATACTACTAATGTAGTGTATACCGGTAAGGTGAAAATATGTTATACCTATAATGATCTGCAGTATTTTGGTGTTGGTTATGGTGGGGAAAGGGGCTTGAGATGGCTGCATTACGAGAGCGGGTCTTTCCGGGATCGTACAGTAACCCTGGACGTAAACAACAATTTTGTCTGCGGTGAGGTGTACAGTTTTTCGGAGTTCTCTGCATCGGTAGAACAGGCGACTCTTGTAACGCTTACATCCTTTAGAGCTGCAGGCATGGATGGAAAGGTATCGCTCTCCTGGGCCACTGCATCAGAGATGGATAGTATGGGTTTTAATATCTTAAGAGGGACCTCTCCGGATGGTCCATTTACCCGTATCAATGATTGGGTTATAAGGTCCAGGGGGACTCCTACGCGTGGAATGACTTATACCTATGAGGATATCAATGTAGGTAATGGGACGACCTATTTCTACAGATTAGAGAATGTGGATATCAATGGAAGGATCTCTGCCCACATGATAGCGACAGCGACGCCTATAGCCCCCGTAGCTCCGGAGGTAAAACCACAAGCTTCTGAAACCAGCCCCACAGCCCCGGGTCCGGCATCATCCCCGGCCGGAGAGGTAAAATCAGAAGCGGGTACAACTCCTGAGGAAACAGAGAGTAGTATTGTCTATCAGGAGATCCCTGCCGTCATTGGCGGAGAGCCCTCTGTTAGTACTTCCGATGGTGAGACAGCGACCACACCTCAATTAGAGGCTGTAACGACGGAGAAAAGGCCTGAAGTCTCTGAACCAGTAGTACCGGAAGAAAAAAGGAGAGAGGTGAAGGGCTTTACCCTTAAGATAGTGGATGATGAAGGCAATGAGATGGAGGTTAGACTGCCAGAAGGTGCAGAGGCCTTACAAGAGCCATTTGAGCTTATGACAGGAGAGGACGGGACGATTACCTTGAAATGGCCTGCAACAGGTAATTTAAAGGGCTTTAATGTCCTGAGAGGAGAGGGAGAGGATAAAGAGTTTAAGAGGATAAATACGATCCCCATACCCTTCTTTGCCTCTCAGGGTGGCGAGACAGGACTAATCTATGGCTTTAAAGATGCAGGCACGGTACAGGACAAATTGTATCGATATATGATAGAGACAATACTGCCAGACGGGACCCATAAGGAGTCCAAATCTATAGAGATTTCTACAAACTCGAAGAAAAAGTCTGAAAGAGCCCCAGCAGAATCTCCTGAAGAGGGGGCTACAACCCCCAGGAAATAGCATCTTCAGGCACGGAAGATGCACTAATTTAGGTCTCAAGATAATGAAAAGATATCTGTTTTTACTCATTATAATACCATTCCTTACAAGTTGTGGCGCTGGGGGTGGGGGGGGTGGTATAGTTGGGGGGAGTGGAGATAACAACACCAGCAACAAGACCAATCCTGTATGTTCCAGTACGAGTCATTCTGCAAAGATAAAGATTAAAGAAGATGGGCTTTATAAGATAACCTATCTGGATCTCTATAATGCCTGCGTTGACCTTTCTGGGGCAGACCTTGCCACATTAAAGATGACAAATCAGGGAGAAGAGATAGCCATAGACGTTGTTGATGATAATCATAATAGCCGCTTTGATGAGGGTGACTCTATAGAGTTTTACGGCAAGGCTATCCCTCGAGGCGATAACAGGTTTAGATTCACAGAGACCAATGTATACTGGCTATCTGCAGAGAAAGGATCAAGAGAGAGGATCAAAGAGATATCGAGTAGTTCTACAGTGGCACAGGGACCTTCCTCGTTTTTAAAAGTTCTGCACATGGAGGAGGATACCTGGTATGAGCAGAAGAACTATCCTGAGATTACTTCAGCTAACGATGTGCGGGAACACTGGTTTTGGGGTGAGGTGTTTTATACGCCTGGTATTGCAGGTAAGGAGAAGGGGTACTATATCCGAGACTACATCTTTAGCACACCAAACCTCGATAAGACCGGACCTACCGCCTCATTGAAACTTAGATTACAGTCCGTGAGCGGCAGCCACCATATCAAGGGTTATGTCAATGGCAAGCTTGTTGTAGACCGCTCAGAACAGACATGGGTTGGTCAGGAGACCCTGGAGCTGGATGTGTCCTATCCCGCCTCGTATCTGAATAATGGTCTAAATCTGTTCAGGCTTGAAAGTGCGGGAGACACACCCTCTGGGATCTATGAGGTCTTCTATTTAGACTGGTTTGAGATTGGATATGATCACACTTACCAGGTAGAGGATGATATGCTTGAGTTTAGAGGCGAGGGACTGATTGGGCTCTCCAATTTTACTTCTAATGATATGTCTGTCTATGAGATATCGGACCCTGCCAATATTAAGAAAATTATACCAGTCAAGATCGAGTCGGCATTATCAGGATACAAGGCTCTATTTTCAACTCCTCAGTCTGCTGAGAGCAGGCTTTTTGCCCTTACTGAGACTAATAAAAAGTCTCCCTTTGCCATTGAGGCATATACCCTGGCTGACATCAGATCCAGGGATGCGGACTATCTCATTATTACGTCTGGAGACTTCTCCAGCGCCATTACACCCCTGGCAGACTATCGGGGTGATCAGGGCTACAAGGTGCTTACGGTTACGGTAAGGGATATCTACGATGAGTTTAGTAAGGGTATTGAGACCCCACAGGCCATTAAGGATTTCCTATCCTATGCCTATAATCACTGGTCTACAAAGCCAAGATTTGTATTGCTCGTGGGTGATGCCACTGTGGATTACAAGGACGTAAGCGGTTATGGTAGAGATTATGGTGTTAAGAGTTATGTGCCTGCGTACCTTTATAATTATTTCGGACTTGGAGAGGTGCCGAGTGATAACTGGTTTGCAGATGTATCCGGCGATGTACTTCCAGAGATGAACATAGGCAGGATTCCGGCCAAGTCTCCTGCGGATGTCACGGCAGTGGTTGATAAGATTATCTCCCATGAGACTGGTTTGCCAAAATCCAACAAGGTTACTTTAGTCTCGGATTATAGCACGGTCTCCGGGACCTTGTTTGAGACACTATCAGACTCTATTGCAGCTATAATTCCTGCTGACTATCCTGTATCAAAGCTATACCAGAGGGTTTATCCCAATCCCACTGATTTCAGGGCTGAGATTATCTCTGCAATAAATTCAGACCCATTGATCGTAAATTATACCGGACATGGATCAGTGGTAGGATGGACAAACGAGGATGTATTCTCATCTGAAGATATGGTATACCTTACGAATAAAGGCTATCCCTTTGTAGTGGCCCTCAATTGCCTGAATGGATATTTTGTGCTGCCAAATGAGGGTGTGGACCAGGGGGGTGTTAAACAATATCCATCCATAGGAGAGACATTCCTGCTGGCTTCAGGGAAAGGTGCTGTGGCTGTACTGGCAGCGAGTTCAATCGGTTATCCATCGGAACATGACCCCCTTGCGCAGGCATTATATAATATTGTCTTTAATCAGGATGTTACATTGGGTGAAGCTGTAACAATGGCTAAGGAAGCTGCCTATAAAAAAGGAAAGATTACTGAAGATATTGTGGAGACCTTTATCTTCTTTGGAGATCCGGTAACGAAATTAAAATAAAAATGGGGCAAAAAGAAAGGCCTCATGTCCTTTGTTAGGAGAAGGTGCTAAACCATTCTGAAACGGTTTACAAAGGACTTAAGGCCACGAATTAAAAGGCTAAGGTCCTCTCTTTATAGTACGTATCAATTTTCCCTGAAATTGAAACTCTCGCTCACATTGAGCGAGTCCTACTCTCCCCAATAGAGAATCGGGGTATTATCAAGGACCTTAGCCATGTCCGCTACAATTGATAGTTTCAGTTTAGCGCCAGGGTATAGTGATGTCAAGGTGTATCGTTTTTTTCTTGCTATAGTGTAGAGAACTGTGATATAAAATTTGCTTATGTAAAAATATTGAACAATGGTTTGAACCGATTGAACGGTTTAAACGGCTTAAAAGGGGGACGTTAGATGGGAAGGATAAATTTTCAATTTACTTCAGAGTCTGTAACAGAAGGACATCCAGATAAGATCGCTGATCAGATATCTGATGCTATCCTGGATTCAATTATTGCAAATGACCCCATGTGCCGGGTTGCCTGTGAGACGCTTGTTACGACAGGGCTTGCATTTGTGGCGGGTGAGGTCTCAACAAATACCTATGTGGAGATACCCGAGATTGTGAGAGAGACCATTAAAGAGGTTGGGTATACGAGGGCAAAATACGGGTTCGATTACGAAACCTGTGCAGTGATGACATCGATCCATTCGCAGTCTTCAGATATTGCAATGGGAGTCGATGTGGGTGGAGCCGGAGATCAGGGGCTTATGTTCGGCTATGCAACGAATGAGACTGACGAGTATATGCCGACACCGATATTACTTGCCCACAAACTCACGAAAAGACTGGCAGAGATAAGGAAGAAGGATATCCTCCCTTATCTGAGACCGGACGGAAAATCTCAGGTTACTGTAGAGTATGTTAATGGCAAGCCCCACAGAGTCGAAACCGTAGTGATATCCACACAACACAGTCCGGATATAACGCTAAAAGAGATACGTGAGGATATGATCGAGAAGGTGATAAAACCCATCATTCCACCGCATCTGCTGGATGAGGAGAATATTACGTACCATATTAATCCAACCGGCAGGTTTGTTACAGGTGGCCCACAGGGAGATACCGGTCTTACCGGAAGGAAGATTATTGTAGATACCTATGGTGGCGTTGGCAGTCATGGGGGTGGGGCCTTTTCCGGGAAGGATCCAACGAAGGTGGATCGTTCTGCCTCTTATATGGCCAGGTATATTGCAAAGAATATAGTCGCTGCCGGTATATCAGAAAAGTGCGAAGTACAGCTTGCCTATGCAATTGGTGTAGCAGACCCGGTTTCTATACTGGTAGATTCTTTTGGCACCCGTAAGATCTCACAGGAAAAGATCGTAAAACTTGTAAGAGAGTTTTTTCCATTGACCCCTAAGGGGATCATAGAACATCTGCAACTACGCCGGCCGATATATAAAAAGACGGCTACCTACGGTCATTTTGGCAGGACTGAACCCGAATTTACATGGGAGAAGACAGATATGGCGGAGCCACTTAGAAAGGCAGCAGGACTATAAGAAACAATGGAGAGAAAATTTAAAAAGGAGACTTTATGGATTTCGACATTAAAGATATTAATCTGGCAGACAAAGGGAGGCTTCGCATAGAGTGGGCGGAGCAGAATATGCCCGTATTGAGGCTCATCAGAGAGCGGTTCAAGAAGGAAAAACCATTAAAGGGGACCAGGCTTTCTGCATGTCTTCATGTAACCACCGAGACTGCCTGCCTTGTCCAGACCCTTAAAGAGGGGGGGGCTGATGTGGTATTATGCGCATCGAATCCCCTCAGCACTCAGGATGATGTTGCCGCTGCCCTTGTCAAACATTCCGGCATCCCTGTGTTTGCGATAAAGGGTGAGGATAACGAGACCTACTACAGGCATATGTATGCGGCATTAGACCTTAATCCAAATATAACAATGGATGACGGGGCTGACCTTGTTTCGACATTGCACACCAAGAAAAGATCCCTCCTCTCCAATGTGATAGGCGGAACAGAAGAGACAACAACCGGTGTCATAAGACTGAAAAGTATGGCCAGCAGGGGTGTGCTCATGTATCCGATTATTGCCGTAAATGATGCACTGACGAAACACCTGTTTGATAACAGGTATGGAACGGGTCAAAGTACCCTAGATGGAATCATGAGGGCTACCAACAGACTCGTTGCCGGGACGGTTGTTGTAATCTGTGGTTATGGCTGGTGTGGACGGGGAATAGCCATGAGGGCAAAAGGCATGGGTGCGGATGTCGTTGTAACCGAGATCGATCCCCTTAAGGCCCTTGAGGCTGTCATGGATGGATTCAGGGCAATGCCAATGTCAAATGCAGCTAAGATAGGGGACTTCTTTATCACCGTGACAGGAGATATAAATGTCGTCAGAGAAGAGCATTTTAAGGTAATGAAAGATGGGGCCATCGTCTGCAATTCAGGGCATTTTAATGTAGAGATAGATATCCCGGCATTAAAGAGACTCAGTAAGAAGAGCAGGATGATAAGAGAGTTCGTCGAAGAGTATACCTTAAGAGATGGAAGGCATATAAACCTCCTCGGAGAGGGGAGGCTTATTAACTTAGCTTCTGCAGAAGGACATCCTTCAAGTGTTATGGATATGAGTTTCGCGAATCAGGTACTCGCAGCAGAGTATATGCTGAAAAAGGGGAGGGGACTTAAAAAAGATGTATATCCAGTCCCTGAGAAAATAGATAAAGATATTGCCAGACTAAAGCTCAATGCTATGGGGATTAAGATAGACAAGCTTACAAAAGAGCAGCAGGAGTATCTTGCATCCTGGGAGATGGGGACTTAATCTTACTCTCCTTTCAGCACTTCGACTATCGCTTCAAGGGCTGGGACCAGGGTCTGTTTCATCTCGGTATCTGATGAGGAGGCAACGATATTGATTATTCCATTAAGGTCCCGGGTAACCCTCGTTAATTTTTCTTTGAGCCTTTTGTTGGACTCATTAAGTGTATCGATTAATCCCTGATTTTCAAGCTTCAGGCGTTTTCTTTCGAGGGCCTTTCTGGTTACAAAGCTCAGTTGCTTTATATTGTATAGAGGCTTCTGTAAATAATCGAAGGCCCCTCCATCCCGTAGGGCCTCGATGACAGTGTCCATGGTCCCATGGCCAGTTAGAATGACCACCTCTATATTTGGATCTTTTTCTTTAACCCTGCTGAGCACCTCCATTCCATCTATCTTTGGCATCTTGAGGTCTGTAATGACAAGGTCAAATTTCACCTTCTCAAGCAGGGGTAACGCCTGCTCTCCATCATAAGCAGTGACAACCTCATAGCCCTTATTGCTGAGGTGTCTTTCTATCAGTTCCAATATGTCCTCATCATCATCAACCACCAGAATGGTTTCATTTCCCATAAAATCCTCCTTTATAGTTCTGCCCTCTTATACTTTTTCCGGGGCAATTTTCTCCTTTCCACAGGAAATTCGATTATAAATTTTGTTCCTATTCCTTCGGTACTTTCCACAGTGATAATACCTCCATGTTCTTTTACTATAGAATATCCTATTGAGAGGCCGAGTCCGGTACCCTTTCCCACCTCTTTGGTACTAAAAAAGGGATCAAAGATTTTATCAATAATATTGTCTGATATACCCACACCATTATCACTGAATATAACCCTGACCCCAGCAGGACTCTCCTGACTGGTCTCTTTATATAGAGTCTGACTTGTTACGGTAAGCAGTCCTCCCCCCTTCTCTTCCATAGCATCCTTTGCATTCGTTATCAGATTAAGGAAGACCTGCTCCAGCCTGTTATGGTCACCCCATATCTTTGGAATGGCCCCATCAAGCTCAGTAATGATCTCTATATTATGGTTTTTAAGCTGCTGGGTTATCAGGGTAAATGAATCTGTAATAACCGCATTGACTTCAACCTGTTCAAATACATCATGCGATTGCCGTGCAAAGACCCGCAGATGATCTATAATCCTCATCATCCTCGTCGTCTGATTTTCGATATGTTTGATATCTTTTCTAATCCATTCCGGGGTTGAATCTCCATCCAGCAATTCCTGGGAATACCCACGGATTACCATGAGTGGCTGATTAAGTTCATGGGCTACACCTGCGGCCAGCTCTCCGACTGCAGCCAACTTTGCAGACTGTGTCAACTGGGCATTGGTAGATTTCAGATCCAGATAGGTTTTTTGAAGGTGTTCAGCCATCTTATTAAATGACCTGGCGAGGTCCCCTAACTCATCGGTTAACTTTGTTTTGATTCTGTACGAAAAATCACCTGCAGACAAAATATGTGTCCCGGCAACGACATCATTAACAGGATCAGATATCCTCTTTCCCATGATAAAGGCGAGCATGATAATAAATATAAATGTGATGATGAAAATAGGGGAAAACTGCCCCAGGGGGAGAGTGTTCGTAAAGCTTTTCGGCACATGTGTTATGACCATCACACTCCATAGACTTGATGGAATAGGTTGAAAAGAGACGATATATTCCCGCCCTTTCGTCGTTATAAATTGTTTCACCCCCGTCTTTCCATCCAAAACAGATTTCAGGATATCTTTAAAAAATGAAGATTGATCAAGGTCTGAGACATTAGGAAGGTCCTGCGACTTCCCTATAGAGACAATCGTCTGGGCAAGGATCTTACCTCCCCGCTCTAAAAGAAATGCATGATTGTTATAGGAGAGGTTCCCTTTCAACTTCTGACTAAAGTATTCGAGATTGAGATCAAAGTAGATAATCCCCATGATATGGCCACTGGAATATACAGGGGCAACAAAGGGGATGACCCATAGTCGTGTCTCCGGATTCAGATAAGGTTCACCCTGATAAATGCCACCGGGTGGCTGGGAGAGGCCGGGTACAAAAAAGGGCCGCTCCCTGATCATCGATGATAGTTTCTCTTTTGGAATGATCTGCTTTACGACTACCTTCGTTATCTCCTGACCTGCACCATCGATAAAGGCAGTAACACTCATTGCCTCAGGGAAGAGTAGCTGTAACTGCCGGAGGGCCTTTACCTGCTCATCTCTCCACTCATCCTGAAGATCAGCATCTATGAAATAGCGGTGGAAGGCTGGATTTTCTGAGGTAAGAAGTATATTTGTCTGGGCCTTTAAAAATATGGAATCTATCGCAAAGGTGACATGAGATAGCTCTTGCAGCGAGTTGTGTTCTGTCTCCTCTACCATCTCCTGTTTAGATATGGTAAGATAGACCGCAGTGCCAACCATCAGGGGGAGCAGGCCTGTAATGAGGAGTATAACGATAAATTTATATCGAATATGTCTGAACATAAAAGTCAGAAGTCAGATGTTAGAAGTCAGAAGTAAGAAAGAAAAAATAACTGTCAGAATTTTAGCATATCTGTTTAAATAGTGATAGGAGAAAATGGAAACCCTGCTCTACATTATGGTCTCTTTGCTTCTTATATGGGGAATCTGGCTGATTATCCGAAGCTGGCTGGCGTAAAGAAGCAAAATCAAAAATTATTTTTGATATTTAATTTTCTCCATAGAGCTATACTAAGCATTAAACCTGTCAGCGTGATGCAGACGTAGGCAAACAGATCTCCATATAAAGTATAGAAGGTCTTTACCGCGGACGGCGAAATTGTGAGTGTAACAGTAACTTCCTCAAAAATAGGACCGGCCCCCAGTATTTCCCCTTTTGGGTTTATAAAACCGGATATGCCGGTATTGGCAGCCCTGGCAAAGTACACCCTGTTTTCGATTGACCTGAATACAACCATTGCAAAGTGCTGATAGGGGGCAGCAGACCTTCCGAACCATGCATCATTTGTTATCGTGGTCATAAACTCTGCACCGTTTTGGACGAATTTTCTGACAAGATCGGGGAATATCACCTCAAAGCATATGACGACCCCGAATTTGCCCTGAGGAATTTGGAACAGGGTGTAATCGTTACCAGGCAGAAAATCACCAATACCTGTTACCATCTTTTCAATAAAAAAGAGTATCTTTGACAGGGGCACATACTCACCGAAAGGGACAAGGTGGATCTTATCATACCTGGATAAATTCTCTCCATAAGGAGAGATCAGGTAGGCACTGTTAAATAGTCTGACGGGTGCATCCCCTGCAAAGGTGTAAGAAGGGCTTCCAAAGAGGAGGTAGATGTTATCCCTTCTGGCAAGATCGAAGAGCTCCTGCTGATATCCTGATCGATCCTGGAAAAAGAATGGCGCTGCGGTCTCTGGCCAGATGACAAGATGCGCGGAATTTTTGCCTGCCTCATTGGTCAGACGTTTATACGTATCAATAGTCTTTCGTTGAAAATTTCGATCCCATTTAAGGTCTTGAGGGATATTCCCCTGCAAGACCGCTACGTTTAGCCCGCGGCCGGGTTGTTCGTAGGAGGTCTGTAGTCTATCGTATCCATAGATAAGGGATAAAGAGAACATAAGGGCGACAACGACTATAGAGACAGCAGAGGGGATAGATGACCTTATGGGTCGTCCTTTTAAGTGCAAAAATATCTCAAATAGGACCGCATTGATACCAACGATCAAAAAGGAGATACCCAGGTAGCTGGTGATGTCGGCTATCTGTATCAGAGTAAGAAATTTGTATTGCGAATATCCAAGGGATGCCCATGGAAATCCTGTCAGGAGATGTGCCCGCAGATATTCGAGCGATACCCAAAGAAGGGGGGCAACCATCGGGAGGGGGATGGCTGTCTCCGTGATAACAAACCTTGTTAAAAGGCCAAATAGCCCAAAATAGAGGCCCAAATATAGGGATAAAAGGAGGAGGATGATGAAGCTTAACCAGAGTGGGATACCCCCATAGCTATTCATTGTCTGTATGATCCAGTTTAGAGTCATAAGGAAAAAGAGTGTTCCGGAGGACCAGCACCATAAGAAGGTATTTTTTGCTGTCTCGCCCCTGATCAGGAAAAAGAGTGGTATCAGACCGATCCAGGCAAATGCCTCAACAGGATATCTCGAGAATGAGAGGCTGAGTAAAAGGGCCGGGATAATGGCGCAGGCCAAGTCAACAATGT
>JAHFEQ010000020.1:9125-12054 GCA_023248395.1 Nitrospirota bacterium | reverse complement strand
ATCCTTGAAACACCGAAGGATGAGACAAAGGGGGATTATGCAACTACGCTGGCTATGACACTTGCATCCATTGAGAAGGTTCCCCCCCGTACTGTGGCCGAGGTGGTTGTGGCGAATATAGTAGACAGAGAAGGGATGATTGATAGAGTAGAGATTGCAGGTCCGGGATATGTCAACTTCTTTTTAAAGAAAAGCTACTGGACCAGCGTCCTTAAAGATGCTGCGGGGATGGGAGATGGCTATGGCCAGGCAGATATCGGAGAGGGGAAGTCAGTGCAGGTAGAATTTCTGAGTGCCAATCCAACAGGTCCCCTTCATATCGGTCATGGAAGAGTGGCAGCATTTGGGGACTCGCTTGCGAATCTGCTGAAGGCAGCAGGGTATAATGTGCAGAAAGAGTATTACATCAATGATGTTGGAAATCAAATGGAGACCCTGGGACGCTCCACGTATATCCGGTATAAGCAGATGTTTGATCCAGGTATCCCCTTCATACAGGACGGTTATAAGGGCAATTACATCAGGGATATAGCACAAGAGATCATCACCGATGCGAAGGACAGATATCTCCATCTGCCTGAAGAAGAGGCCATCCCCTTCTTTATTGAATATTCAAAGAATAACATACTCAACGGGATCAGGAAGGATTTGGAAGACTTTGGTGTCCTCTTCAACAACTGGTTTTCAGAGAAGAGTCTTTATGACAGCGGTGAAGTAGAGGGTGTCCTGAAGGCACTTAAAGAGAAGGGATATTTATACGAGAGTGAGGGTGCCCTGTGGCTCAATACCACATTATTTGGGGATGATAAAGACAGGGTGCTCGTAAGGTCAACGGGTCAAAAGACATACTTTGCGCCTGATATCGCCTACCATCAAAACAAGTTTAAAAGGGGGTTCCACCTTATTGTTGACATATGGGGGGCGGATCATCACGGCTATGAACCGCGTATGAGGGCCGGGGTTCAGTGCCTCGGTTATCCGGAAAAGAATTTAAAGGTTATCTTAGTCCAGTTAGTGGCATTGCTTCGGGAAGGTAAACCTGTATCCATGTCTACCCGGTCTGCTGAGTTTGTGACACTCCGGGAGGTGCTCGATGAGGTGGGCAAGGATGCCGCAAGATTTATGTTCCTGACCAGACGGCCTGACAGTCACCTCGATTTTGATCTTGATTTAGTAAAAAAAGAGTCATCCGAGAACCCTGTTTATTACGTAGAATATGCCCATGCGAGAATTGTCAACATATTCAGGCAGGCAGAGGCGAGGGGTATCCCTGAGCCATCTCTCAGCGATGTCGATTTATCCCTCCTCGATCTCCCTGAAGAGATAAAGATGATGAAACTGATTGCCCTGTATCCTGAAGTGATAGAGTCCAGTGCCTTAGCGCTGGAGCCACACAGGATTACTTTCTATCTGCAGGATCTGGCGACAGCCTTACACAATTATTACTTTCATCATCGTGTGATCACAGAGGATAGAAGGCTTACAGAGGCGAGATTAATACTCATGCGCGGTGTCATGCAGGTATTAAGGAGCGCCCTGGCTATCCTGGGCATCAGAGCACCGGAGAGGATGTAAAATCAGGTATGAGGCTGGTGTTAGAGGTTAGAAGCAAGAAGTAAGAAGGAAGAAACAAGAAGTAAGTATATGGAATTTACAATAATTAAAAAAGATACTTCCACTTCTGCGAGAGTGGGGAGGCTTACGACACCTCACGGGACCGTCGATACTCCGGTATTCATGCCGGTTGGGACAGTAGGCTCCGTAAAGGGGGTGACCCCGGAAGAGGTTCGTGACAGTGGGGCACAGGTTATCTTAGGGAACACCTTTCACCTTTATCTCAGGCCGGGCAGCAAACTTATAGACAAACTTGGGGGACTTCATAGATTTACAGGTTGGGACGGCCCCATCCTGACGGACAGCGGTGGTTATCAGGTCTTTAGTCTCGCAAAGTTGAGAAAGATTACGGGGGATGGTGTGATATTCCAGTCGCCACTGGATGGCTCTCAACATATCTTTACCCCTGAGTCAGTTATAGAGATACAGGAGATGATAGGTTCAGATATGATTGTCTGCCTTGATGAGTGCATTCCCTATCCTTCTGCTTATGAGTATACAAAGGACTCAACAGATAGGACCATTCAATGGGCACAGAAATCTAAAAAGGTCTTCAGCGGAGCTGACCGTGGACTTTTCTGTGTCGTACAGGGGGGCTTTTACAAAGACCTGAGGGAATATTGTGCCAAAGAGCTTTTAGATATAGGCTTTGATGGCTATGCCATAGGCGGATTAAGTGTTGGAGAGACAAAACAAATGATGTATACTGTCGTGGATCAGGTGACCCCCCTGCTTCCGTGGGACAAACCGAGATATCTCATGGGGGTTGGCCTGCCTGAGGATCTCGTAGAGGGTATTATCCGGGGTATTGATATGTTTGACTGTGTTGTCCCGACCAGGCACGGGAGGAGAGGTTACTTATTCACCGAGACGGGCCATATGATCATCAAAAACTCCTGCTATAAGGATGATGGATCGCCTGTGGAGGCAGGATGTGATTGCTATACCTGTCGCCGGTACTCTCGCGCCTATCTGCGACACCTGTTTATGTCAGGAGAGATGTTAGGTCTGAGGCTTAATACCATCCATAACCTGCATTACTTTGGCAGGCTGATGCGAGAGATCAGAACAGCGATAGAAGAGGGGCGGATGGTTCAGTTCAGAGAGTGGTTTTATAACGTTCGAAAGGAGGAAGGAAGATGCTCATGATGTTATCATTGGCCTTTGCAGAGGGGGGACAATCAGCAGGACAGGGGAGTTCGACTTTTGGTGTCCTGGGATCATTTTTGCCGATCCTCCTGATATTTCCTATTTTCTATTTTCTTGTTATTATGCCCCAGCAGAAGGCCCGTAAAAAGCACCAGGCGATGATAGG
>JAHFEQ010000020.1:0-9025 GCA_023248395.1 Nitrospirota bacterium | reverse complement strand
TTATGAAGAAGACGTTAAAGTGGAAGATATTGATGCTTGCCGCATCTACAGTGATGGCGATTCTATTTTTTCTGCCATCGATACCAACTTTTGAAGGTTTTCCTTCATGGTGGAAAAAGGTGTTCCCATCCAAACCCATTACCCTGGGATTAGACCTGCAAGGGGGAATACACATCGTCCTTAATGTGCAGGGGGATAAGGCGATTGAAAACTATGTTGAGCGGGTGATTGGCGATATCGGAGATCTATTATCACAGAAGGGGATAACAATCACCTCAGCGAAGAGGGATGGCCTGTCTGGTTTGATTGTAAAGTACTCAGATACGGCTAAGGGAAAAGATATCATCAGTGAGGTAAAGAAGTATTATCCCGGATTCTCAGTGGAAAAGGATGAATCCGGAGAAACAGTCTTTAACCTAAGTTCGTCTGAGAAGGACAGGATCAGGGATTCAGCGGTGTCTCAGGCCCTGGAGACCATCAGAAACAGGATTGACCAGTTTGGCGTAAGGGAACCGCTGATTCAGAGGCAGGGCATCGATGAGATATTGGTGCAGCTTCCCGGTGTTAAGGACCCGAAGCGGGCCATAGAGCTTATCGGCAAGACAGCACTCCTTGAGTTTAAATTAGTGGATGAGGAGGCTGACCTTAAAAAGGCCCTTGATGGCACTCTCCCTGAAGGAGATGATCTGGTCTATGGGAAGACAGTCGATCCGGTTACCAAGAGTGTCAGGCAGACGACCCCCTACCTTGTCAAATCCAGGGCCCTGATGACCGGAGATGTCATCTCAGATGCCCAGGTGAGTATTAACCAGGAGTTAAATGAGCCCTATGTAGGCCTTACCTTTAATAATATTGGGGCACGGGTGTTTGAGAAGGTTACAGGAGAGAATGTCAAGAGGAGGCTTGCCATTGTATTAGACGGGAATGTCTATTCAGCCCCTGTCATTCAGGAGAAGATATCGGGTGGAAAGGCGCAGATTACTGGCCGATTTACAATGGAGGAGGCCCAGGACCTTACGATTGTCCTGCGTGCCGGCGCACTCCCTGCCCCTGTAAAGATCATCCAGAATCTTACCGTAGGGCCATCGCTGGGACGGGATTCTATAGAAAAGGGGATCAAGGCAACAGTGATTGCCGGTATCTTTGTCGTCCTCTTCATGGGGGTTTACTACAAGCTGTCAGGAGTCATTGCTGACTTTGCCATGCTCCTTAATCTCATCATATTAGTAGGGGCATTGTCTGCTCTTGATGCCACCCTGACCCTTCCCGGTATTGCCGGTATCATTCTTACCATCGGTATGGGTGTAGACTCCAACGTGCTTATCCTCGAACGCATAAGGGAAGAGCTTCGGGCAGGAAAACAGGTCCGCTCTGCTGTGGATTCCGGATATAACAAGGCATTCGTTACCATTATGGACTCGCATGTGACCACACTTCTTACAGCCCTTGTATTATTTTTATTCGGGACCGGGCCGGTAAAGGGTTTTGCAGTCACCCTGAGTCTTGGCATATCGATTAATCTGTTTACGGCACTGGTCGGGACGAAGGTAGTCTATGATTTTATTAACAGCAGGAAGAAATTGGAGAAGTTGAGCATTTGATTGCGGAGGGGATTCTACGATGAAATTTACGGAGGTTATTGGTAAGACGAATATAGACTTTATGGGGATGAAGAAGTATGCCTTTGCATTTTCAGGGATACTCGCTCTCCTCGGTCTCATAGCCATTATAATGATTGCCGCGGGCGGAGGAAATCTTGGAATAGACTTTGGGGGTGGTACGGCTGTTCAGTTCAAGTTTGATAAACCTGTGAAAATAGACGATGCGAGAGAGCTACTCCGTAAACATGGGTTTGAAGATGCCGAACTTCAGGAGATTACCCTGGATAATAAGCTGCTAATACGACTCAAAAAGGTTCTTTTAACCAGCGAGTCTCCTGCGGATAAGGTCATCGCTATCTTCAAAGAGGGGTTTCCGGATAATAACTTTGTCGTGGACAGCTCTATCGAGATAGGACCTACGGTTGGGAAAAGACTTCAGAAGGATGCCATTACTGCCGTTATCCTGTCTATGATAGGGATCATTATCTACATTGCCTTCAGATTCGAATTAAGGTTTGGTGTTGCCGCGGCGATAGCGACATTCCACGATGTCCTTGCCGTGATAGGGATATTCTATGTATTAGACAAAGAGATCAATCTCCTGATTATTACGGCACTCCTGACCCTGGCAGGCTATTCTTTAACGGATACGGTCGTTGTATTTGACCGGATCAGGGAATATCTCCGCGTGAGACGTAAAGACCCGATTGAGGTCATTATCAATAATAGCATCAACCATGTCCTTGGCCGTACGCTGATAACCTCTCTTACGACTCTCCTTGTGTTGATCGCCCTGTTTTTATTTGGGGGTGAGGTCATCCATGATTTTTCTTTTGCCCTCCTGATCGGGGTTTTCATAGGGACCTACTCATCGGTATTTGTGGCCAGCCCTCTCCTTCTCCTATGGCAGGGGAGTCGAAAAGGTAAAAAATAGCTCAATAATAGGTAGTTTCAGGTGCTAAAAAAGCGGTGGATCATCGGGGATAGGGACTGTGCGCTGGAGAATCATCTGAGCAAGGAGCTCAGTATCGCCCCCCTTGTCTCCAGGATATTAATTAATAGAGGCATCAAAGATGTAACCTCCGGAAGGGAATTTCTTCAGGTCTCTTCTGCCAGTCTCCTCGATCCCTTTCTTTTAAATGACATGGAGAAGGCCGTGGAATTCCTCATCAAGGCAATCCATGAGAGGAGACGGATCCTTATCTATGGGGACTATGATGTCGATGGCGTGACAGCCAGCGCCCTGTATTTAGAGTTTTTCAGGAAACATGGGGCGGATGCAGACCTTCATATCCCGGACAGGATAATCGAAGGATATAGCCTGAACGAGGCGGCTGTTCAGATGGCCAGGTCCCGTGGTATCGAGATCATCCTTACTGCTGACTGTGGCACCTCTTCGATAGCTCCTGTAAGATTAGCGCAGAGTCTCGGCATGGATGTTATTGTAACGGATCATCATGAACCCCCCAAAGAGCTTCCGGATGCCTTTGCGTTAATCAATCCTAATCGACAAGATTCTACCTATCCTTACAAAGGACTTACAGGGGTGGGCGTTGCCTTTAAGCTTATCCAGGCGTTATCTATCACGATGAGCGGACCCGATGGTTCAAGCCGTTTAAACAGTTCAAATCGTTCAATCGGCTTAAACGGTTTGAACTGCCTGAACGATTTAAACGGCTTAGACTCCTACCTCGACCTGGTTGCCCTCGGGACGATTGCGGATGTTGCCCCGCTTACCGGCGAAAACAGGTTTTTTGTAAAAGAGGGGTTAGCGCTGCTGACAAAAGAGAAGAGGGCAGGTATCGCCGCGCTGAAAGAGGTTGCCGGTATCGCGGGAGGAGACGTGACAGGCGGGACAGTAGGCTTTATCCTTGCCCCCAGGATTAATGCCGCAGGCAGATTGTCTAAGGCAGAGGTTGCGGTAAGGTTACTGACCACCAGCGACTATCAGGAGGCAAGAGCGATCGCCGGTTATCTGAATCAGACCAATCAGGAAAGGCAGAGGATAGAGAGCAGGATCAGGGATGAGGTCAGAGATAAGATATTCAGGGAACTCGACATGGAGAGAGAGAAGGTCATTGTGATGGCCTCACGCGAATGGCATCAGGGGGTCATCGGGATTGTCGCCTCAAAGATCGTAGATGAGTTTTACCGCCCCTGCATCCTCATATCCCTCCAGGAGGACGGAAGCGGTAAAGGATCCGCAAGGAGCATCCCGCGTTTTAATATCTACCAGGGGCTTGAGGCCTGCAGCGACCTTCTCGACAAATTTGGTGGTCATAAGTACGCCGCTGGTTTAACAATAAAGGGAACGAATATACCCTTGCTGTGCGAGAGGTTATCCGCCGTGATTACAGAGAGGTTGGAAAAAGAAGACCTGATCCCGCAGATCATCATGGATGCTGAGATAGACCTCGAAGAGATAAACTTTCCTTTACTGAAAGAAATGACGCTGCTGCCTCCTTACGGGATGGCAAATCCGGAACCTGTTATTGTCTCAAAAAGGCTCAGAACCACGGAATCGAAGATTGTGGGAAAGGATCATTTAAAGATAAGGCTTAGAAAAGGGGGGGCCTGTCTTGACAGTATTGGATTTAGTATGGGTTCAGCGTATAATGAGATTATAAAGAGCGGAAGAGAGATCGATGTGGCCTATACCCCGGAGCTCAACTTCTGGAATGGTACATATGGGGTGCAGTTGAAGCTGAAGGATCTGAGGCCGAGCGGTCTGTATCTTTGATTTTTCATTTTTAATTTTTAAAAGATATGCCTAATGTAGAAGATCTGATAAGCAAAGTTCTTGAGTATAATCCTCAGGCGGATGTGGGGCTTATAAAGCAGGCCTATGAATGTGCTGCGAAAGCCCATGAAGGACAGATGCGTCAGTCTGGAGAGCCTTTCCTGAAGCATCCCCTCGAAGTGGCACATATCCTGGCCAGAATGAAGATGGACATCTCCTCTATTGTTGTCGGCCTTTTGCATGATACCGTGGAAGACAGTCTTACGACTGTGGAAGATATTGCAAATAAGTTTGGCAGGGATATGGCGGACCTGGTGGAGGGGCTAACAAAGATTAGCAAGGTAGAGTTCATGTCGAGGGAAGAAAAACAGGCCGAAAACTTCAGGAAGATGATTATATCGATGGGGCAGGATATCAGGGTTATTTTGATAAAACTGGCTGACAGACTCCACAATATGAGGACGCTCGAACCGTTGCCTTCAGACAAACAAAAGAGGATTGCTCAGGAGACGATAGAAATATATGCACCGATTGCAAACCGCCTGGGAATAGGGTGGATGAAGGTAGAGCTTGAAGATTTATCTCTCCGGTACTTAAAACCGGATGTTTACGATGATCTCAATAAAAAGGTGGCGCTGAAAAGGGCTGAGCGGGATAGATATATAGAGGAAGTCATAGAGATTATAAAACAGAATCTCAAAATCTATGGGCTTAAGGGAGAGGTTTACGGCAGGACAAAACATTTCTTAAGTATACACCAAAAGATGCAGAGCCAGGGGATCCCCTTTGAGTCGATATATGATCTCACGGGGATACGCATCCTCACAGATACAAAGGTCAACTGCTATGCGATCCTGGGGATGATCCATTCCCTGTGGACGCCGGTCCCGGGCCGGTTTAAGGATTATATTGGAGTGCCAAAATCGAATATGTATCAGTCCCTGCACACGACCATCATAGGGCCTAAGGGGCACAGGATAGAATTTCAGATAAGGACAGAGGAGATGCACAAGGTGGCGGAAGAGGGTATCGCGGCGCATTGGAAATATAAAGAGCGGGGCCAGATAGATACGAAGGATAATCGTATCTATAAGTGGCTCAGACAGATGGTGGAGTGGCAGCAGGATCTGGCGGATAACAGGCAATTTATGGACTCTGTAAAGGTAGACCTGTTCCAGGATGTTGTGTATGTCTTTACTCCCAGGGGTGATGTAAAGGAGTTAATCAGGGGGGCAACAGCGGTAGATTTTGCCTATGCGATCCATACGGAGGTGGGGAATCGTTGTGTGGGTGCCAAGGTGAATGGGAAGATGGTACCGCTGCGGTATCACTTGAAAAACGGGGATACCGTAGAGGTGATCACAAATCCTAACCATGTTCCGAGCAAAGACTGGCTTAAATTTGTCAAAACACCGAGGGCAAAGGCCAAGCTCAAGCATATTATTAATATTGAGGAGCGTAAGCGTAGTCTGGATATAGGCCATAAGCTTCTTGAAAAAGAATGTCAGAAGACAGGGGCCTCAATGACCGCCCTGACTAAATCAGAAAATTTTAAGGATGTACTCAGTGAATTTAATATCAGGGATCTTAATGATCTGGCGGTATTGATTGGTTATGGTAAGGTCTCTCCCCGGCAGATTATCAGGAAAATATTCCCTGAGAAGGTGGGGAAAGAAGAGCTAAAAGAGAAAGAGGAGGCCCCAAAGCGTACACGTCCATCTGGTGGGGTTAAGGTAAGGGGTATCGATGATATCCTGATCCACTTCTCTAAATGTTGTAATCCTGTGCCCGGAGATAAGATTATAGGCTATATTACGCGCGGCCGGGGGATTTCTGTTCATACCGCGGCATGTCCCAACATTGATGAATTAGACTATGATAAAGAACGTCTTGTCGAAGTGGAATGGGATATTACAGGGCCGGCGACCTATCCGGTAAGAATATCCGTATCCACAGTAGACCGGCCAGGGGTGCTGGCCAGCGTTTCAGCATCCATTACCTCTTCTGCCGCGAATATAAGCCATGCAGATATATCGACTACTGAAGACAAGAGGGCTATCCTCAATTTTGTTGTTGATATAAAGGATTTGGCGCAGTTAGAGAAGGTCCTCCAGAAGGTAGGACAGATTTCCGGAGTGTTAGAGGTCAAGAGGATCATGGGGAGATAGGTAGTAGACAAGGGTAGTCGCAGGCTTTAGCCTGCGTTAGAAGTAAGAGGTTGTTTAGAGGTTAGAAATCAGGTCTCACTTATCAGTCGTTTCATCTCACCTACGGCCCTTTCGATCCCTACCAACACGGCCCTTGAAATGATACTGTGACCTATATTTAGTTCTTCTATCTCTCTGATATTCGCGATCCTGCTGACATTCTTGTAATTGAGCCCATGGCCAGCTGAGACATGCAGTCCGATATTTTTTGCAAACATCACAGCGTTTAAAATATTTTCCCTTTCCCTCTCCGCTTCATGCGGGGCCGAGGCATTTGCATACATCCCGGTATGGATCTCTATGATCTTTGCCCCGATTTCATGGGCTGTCTCGATCTGTTTTATATCGGGATCAATGAATATTGAGACCTTAATATTATTTTTGTGGAGGGTAGCCAGGACCTTCTTAAGTCTCTCCCTCTGTTTGATCACCTCAAGCCCGCCCTCCGTCGTCAGTTCTTCTCTCCGCTCCGGTACTAGGGTGACGAGGTCCGGGCCTATTTCTATCGCGGTATTCACCATGTCAGTCGTTGGGGCCATTTCAAGATTGAGGTGAGTCGTTATAATCTGTCTGAGTAGCTGAAGGTCTCTATCCTGGACATGCCTTCTGTCTTCGCGAAGATGGACGACGATACCGTCTGCCCCCGCAGATTCAACTAAAATGGCCGCAGCGACAGGTTCAGGCTCCTTTCCTCCCCTCGCCTGTCTCAAAGTAGCGACATGGTCTATATTGACCCCCAGTCTCGTCATAATAACGGTATTATCGCATGGGGCGAGTATATCGTCAAGGACGTGTAGAAGCAGTGGGTCACCCTGCTTCTCTCTGAATTAAAATCCACTTTACTTTAAGTTGAACATAAGGTAAAGTATAAGGCACTTATGGTCTCTCAGACGACGATACTGAAAAGGGATCTGATTGACGAAATCCAAAAATATCTGCGCTCAGATGACATCATTGTTTTACATGGCGCACGCCAGGTCGGAAAAACCTCCATTCTCCACTACCTTGAAGATCAGTTGAATAAACAAGGGGAGAATACCTACTTTATTGACCTTGAAGACTCCCGCTTTGTGAATATCCTTGATTCCGGCGTCGGGGACTTTATAAAACATCTCAGAGAAGAGGGCAAAGCACTGCATCCGCAGAAAAAGGTCTTTGTGTTCATAGATGAAATCCAATATCTTGCCAACCCCTCATCCTTTTTGAAATTGGTTGCAGACCATCACAAGAATATCAAACTTATTGTCTCCGGGTCATCAAGCTTCGCCATAAAATCAAAATTCAAGGATTCCCTTGTCGGTAGAACAATAAATTTTGAGGTCTTTAACCTCTCCTTCCGAGAGTGCCTGCTGTTCAGGCAATACCACTTTGAAGAAGGCAAAGTCTACACCCAGAAAAAGATAGAGGAACTCAAAGCCCTTTTTAAGGAATATGTTTTGTATGGCGGCTATCCAAAGATTGTCCTGACCCCTGAAATTAGTATGAAGGAAAAGTACCTCCAGCAGATTATTGACACCTATGTAAAAAAAGACATCCGGGACCTGGCTGATGTAAAAGACATCGATAAATTTAATAAGCTGCTTGAGGTGCTGGCTTCCCAGAGCGGGCAACAGGTCAATATCGCAGAGCTGTCGAATACAACAAGGATAGCCAAGCAGACCATAGAAAAATACCTTTTCATCATGGAGAATACTTATATCATCAAACTGGTAAGACCATTCAGCCGCAATATCCGCTCCGAGCTTTTCAAACTCCCCAAGGTATATTTTTATGACACCGGGCTCATGCAGATGCTTTGGTTAAAAGGTTTACAGCGGGAGATGATCGGCAATGTCTTTGAAACCGGGATCTTTGCCGAACTGGTGAAAAAATACACCAGGGATTCTGTTTTCTATTGGCGGACAAAGGACAGAAAAGAGATAGACTTTATTCTCAGGATTAAAAATAAGCTGCTGCCGATAGAGGTAAAACTCAACTTTGAGCAGTTTAATCCTTCCGCAATACAGTATTTCAATAAACACTACGGCATAGATAATTACAGGGTAGTTGCTTTAAACGGGACGCCCAAGAGCAGGCTTTATATTTATCCATGGGCGGTGTAATATTTATTGGATTAAACCGTGAAATATAAAATTAAGATAACAGACATTTATAGGACCTATCATACAATGTATGATTGAATGCTGACTTTCTTCCTGAAATTAACGGACCAAAGTTTTCATAGAATATCATATATTTCAATTGTTAATCGTTATCGCTTATCGATTGAAAGCGAATTTTTCTACGACCCGTTCATGGCTTATTTATTACTACCCTACCCGTTTAGGTATCGTCCTAATAAATAGTCCTAATAAATAGTGTGTCATACCAAAATGATAATGTCCTATTTCACCAAAATAGAAATGTCCTATTTTGCTGAGGTGCTAAGATGTCCTTCTTTTGTTGAGAAAGGGGGACATGGTGGCAAGAGGGGACAT
>JAHFEQ010000070.1 GCA_023248395.1 Nitrospirota bacterium | reverse complement strand
GAGTTACAGGCATCTCTGTTTGGTCTCCCATCCCCTGCCGTTACTCATGTCGATAGACTTCTTGAAGATGGGTTGGAGATCGGTGAAGGAAGTCTTCGATGCAGAGTGATCCATACACCCGGACACACACCTGGCAGCGTTAGTTTTTATTTCGATGGAAAGGTATTTACAGGGGATGCCCTGTTCAGAGATAGTATCGGCAGGACAGACCTCTGGGGCGGTTCCCATGAATTACTGATGGATTCTATCCGCGGACGGCTCATGAAACTTGACGATGCAACAGAGGTCTATCCGGGGCATGGACCATCAACAACAATAGGAAGAGAAAAAAGAGAAAATCCATTTTTAGAGGAGATGTACCAGTGGGACATGAAACATTAGACCCTGAAGATAAGGGACAGAAGGTCAAGTGTCTATCCTGCGGAAGCCCGAACGAAGGTTTCTTCTGCATCGATTGTCATACTCTGCTCCCCCTCACAAGAGAGACAGACTATTTTACCCTGTTAGAGGTGGAGAAGAGGCCTGCAGTAGACCTCGTAAGGCTGAAGGAAAACTTTCTCAGAATGAGTGAGATGACCCATCCTGATAAGTATTATAACGCCTCTCCGGAGGTCAGGGAGACCGCCATGGCATACTCCTCTCTGCTCAACCAGGCCTATTCTACGCTCAAGGACCCAAAGGAGCGGATCAGATACATGATCAGTTTAGAGATGGATAAAGAGGCCCCTGTATCCAGCCGCGCATCCGCAGAGACCATGGAGTTCTTTATAGAGGCAAGTGATGTATGCAATGAGGCAGATACCTTTCTTAAAAAGGGGACTATCAGGGAGGCTGAAAGAAGGGATTTAGGGGACAGGCTGCAGGGATTTAAGAAGGAATATCAGGAGAGGTGGGGTCGTGTCCTGAGAGAGATTGAGACATCCGATGTGGAGTGGATCGCCACATCCCCAGAGAACAGGAAACCCTTGATACGAAAATTGCTGAGCCTGTCTCATGAGCTCTCCTATCTATCGAAGCTCCAGTCTCTGATTAATGAAATGATCATAGGGCTGAGTTAGAAGGATAACCAGGTAATTCTTAAATGAGTAAAATAATCGGCATTGATCTTGGTACCACAAACTCTGTGGTCTCAATTATAGAGGGCGGGGGACCTGTTGTCATTTCAGATCCGGATGGCCAGCGGCTGACCCCTTCTGTAGTCGCCTTTACAAACAATAGTGAACCACCCATAGTCGGGCATGCCGCAAACCGGCAACGTATTCTGAACCCGCAAAAGACTATCTATTCTGTCAAAAGATTTATGGGAAGGCGCGGCAGGGAGATCAGGGAAGAGGATATGTTTGTATCCTATCCCCTGTCAGGTAAAGGTGAGGAGCCTCTGAGGATTGTGATTGATGACAGGCAATATCTCCCGGAGGAGATCTCTGCCTTTATCTTAAAAAAGCTTAAGGGGGATGCGGAACGCTATCTGGGAGAGGCTGTGGAGCGGGCTGTCATTACAGTCCCTGCCTACTTTAACGATGCCCAGCGTAATGCCACAAAAAAGGCCGGAGAAATCGCGGGCCTCAAGGTAGAGCGGATCATTAATGAACCGACCGCGGCAAGCCTTGCCTATGGATTAGACAAGAAACTCAATGCCAGGATAGGGGTCTATGACCTCGGTGGGGGGACATTCGACATCTCGATACTGGACGTGAAGAATGGGATCTTTCAGGTCTTGTCCACCTGCGGTAATACACGGCTCGGCGGGGACGATATAGACCGGAGGCTCATAGACTTCTTGCTTCAGAAGATAGAAGAATCGGGCGGTGGAGACCTCTCAGGGGATATTTTCGCCTTAAGCCGTATCAGAGAAGAGGCAGAGAAGGGGAAATGTGCGCTATCGTTTCAGGAGGGGGCAGAGGTCTCTATCCCATTCCTCACCCCGTCTTTCAGCCTGAGATACAGACTCACCCGCAAGGAATTCGAAGTCCTGGCAAGAGACATCATCGAGCGTACCCGGAAGCCCTGTCTGCAGGCCATGATGGATGCCAAACTGACACCCTCTGATATCGATGAGGTTATCCTTGTAGGGGGGTCTACCCGCATCCCAATGGTGCGGCAACTTGTAGAGGAGATATTCGGGAAGCATCCTGATACCTCCATCAACCCTGATGAGGCGGTTGCGATCGGCGCTGCGATCCAGGCGAATATCCTTTCCGGCAAGATGTCCAATCTGCTGCTTCTGGACGTCACACCCCTGTCTCTCGGTATAGAGACCTACGGTGGGTTCATGAATGTCATTATCCCGAGAAATACCACAATCCCCACCAGGGCAGGGGAACTCTTCACCACCGCTGTCGATGGTCAGCAGGCCGTTACAATACAGGTGCTTCAGGGGGAACGGCAGATGGTAGCCGACAACTGGTCACTCGGCACTTTTGTGTTAGAGGATATTGAGCCGGCCCCTGCAGGGGTTCCCAGGATAGGGATCCAGTTTACCATCGATGCGGATGGCATCCTCCATGTCCTTGCGAGAGACGTAAAGACAGGCAAAGAGAAACAGGTGCAGATGAAATCCGCCCTCGATGTCCCCAAGGAGGATATTGAGAAGATGGTAAAGGAATCGATGGAACATGCGACAGAGGATGCTGCGAAGAAGGAGTTCTTTGAGGCGAAATTCGAGGCGGAAAAGGTGCTTGCCGCCACAAGGAAGGGTTTGGATAAGTGCAGCCATCTTCTGTCTGAAGAAGAAAGGCGAATGATACATGAGACCATGAAGGATGTCGAACAGACTATCAATAATCATGATACGCCGGGACTTAAGGAAGCGACTTCGAGATTGAATAAGGCCACTGAGAGACTGGCCTCCCTGTTGCTGGAGGAGACCGTTAAGGATATTGTAGAGAAGAGAGAAAAGAAGAAAATGTCATGAGGGGGATACAAATGATGATTAAATCCTATAAAGGTATTCATCCAAAAATTCATCCTACGGTCTTTATCGTAGAATCCGCCATCATCATTGGCGATGTAGAGATCGGGGAGTATTCAAGCGTCTGGTTTAATGCCGTTATCCGCGGGGATGTCCACTATATCAGGATTGGCAGTCGCACAAATATCCAGGACCTTTGCATGCTCCATGTGACGAAGAACACACACCCATTGATATTGGGGAATGAGATCACGGTGGGACACTCCGTCACTCTTCATGGTTGTACGATAAAAGACAGATGCCTGATAGGGATGGGGGTGACTATCCTGGACGGTGCCGTAGTGAGTGAGGATTGCATCATCGGGGCAGGCGCCCTTGTCACAGAAGGCTCCGTGATCCCCCCTGGCACACTTGCTTTTGGCTCTCCTGCAAAACCAAAGCGTGATCTGACAGACGCCGAGAAGGCAAGGATTAAGCAGTCGGCGCAAAACTATATCGATTACGCCAGGACGTACGGGGTTTAGCCATGAAATCCTACCGTGAAGAACTCTGGTTTGAGACAAACAACCGCCGTGACTACATCAACATAACCCCTAAGGTAGAAGAGGCCGTAAAGAAGAGCGGGATATATGAAGGCCTCTGTCTGGTCAATGCCATGCACATCACCGCCAGTGTCTTTATCAATGATGATGAACAGGGGCTGATTCAGGACTACGATGAGTTCCTGGAGCGTCTAGCCCCGCACGAACCTGTCTCCCACTACAGGCACAACCGTACCGGTGAAGACAACGGAGATGCCCACATCAAACGGCAGCTCATGGGTCGGGAGGTCGTCGTGGCGATTACCAACGGGAGGCTTGACTTTGGCCCCTGGGAGCAGATCTTCTACGGGGAGTTCGATGGCCGGCGGCGCAAACGCGTGCTGGTCAAGATCATCGGGGAATAATTGAAATTTATCCCCCCTTGGGTTATGATGTTTCTATGGAGGGGATATTTATTACCTTTGAAGGGATCGAGGGGTGCGGTAAGACCTCACAGGCCAGGCTGCTCAACAAATACCTTGAGGAGCAGGGCTACAAGGTGGTCATGACCCGGGAGCCTGGGGGAACCCCCATCAGTGAGGCCATTCGTGAGATCCTCCTCTCTAATGAGTTTAATACGATGCAGCCGCACACAGAGGTCCTCCTATACCTTGCCAGCAGGGCACAGCATATATCAGAGGTCATACAACCGGCATTACAGGACGGTAAGATCGTGATCAGCGACAGGTTCTCTGATTCGACCTTTGTATACCAGTGTTATGTCCGGGGGATAGATCTTAAGAGGGTGAAGACCATGAATCTGTTTGCTACAGAGGGCATCTCCCCCCATCTCACCTTTGTACTGGACATCGATCCAACAGAAGGGCTGCGACGGGCTAAATCACGAAATCAGCGGCACGCACGCAAAGAAGACAGATTGGAAAATGAGGCCATAGAGTTCCACCAGAAAGTGAGAGAGGGATATCTCAGGATGGCGCAGGAATATCCTGACAGGATACATGTCATAAACTCTGATAAAGATAAGGAAGCGGTGCACGAGGAGATACGGGGGATCGTGGATAGGGTGTTGGCGAACAGATGAGTTTCAATGAGATCAAAGGTCAGGATCGGGCCATAAAGATCCTTAAGCAGGCCATCACGAACAACCATCTTGCACAAACCTATCTGTTTCATGGCCCTGAGGGGGTCGGGAAAAAGAAGGCGGCCATCACCTTCGCAAAGGCATTAAACTGCACGACTCATGAGAATGATGCCTGTGACCAATGCCTTTCCTGCAGAAAGATTGAGCAGAGTATTCACCCGGATATATCACTCCTCCAGCAGGATAAGGGTGAGATCAAGATCGGGGCGATCAGGGATATCATAAACAGTATGGTCTACCGGCCAATTGAAGCAAGAAAGAGGGTTGTCATCGTAGACGAGGCAGATAAATGCAATATCTCTGCCTCCAATGCCTTTCTTAAAACCCTCGAAGAGCCGCCCGTAGACACAGTCATCATCCTGATCAGTTCAGGCCCGGATACATTGCCACAGACAGTACTATCCCGGTGCCATAAGGTCTCTTTTGGGAATGTCCCTACCCAGACAGTAGCAGAGATGCTCATGCAACTCAAGGGACTTAGCCAGGCTAAGGCAGAATCTGTCGCCTGTTTGGCCGATGGGAGTATCGGTAAGGCAATAACCCTATCCTCTGCGGATGTTAAGGAAGTGAGGGAGGATATCCTGGCCGGCGTTGCCAAAGGATATCGGGACCCTTACCTGCTGTTTGAGATGGCTGAGAGATTTTCAAAGGACGAAAATGGCTTTTATAACGCCCTCTACTGGATTCACACCTACTTCAGGGATATCCTGATCCTGAAGAGTCATGGGGACTTCACACTCCTCATTAATAAGGACATGACAGATCATTTCTTAAAGAGGCGAGATCAGATGACCATAGAAAGACTGCTCGATATTATGGGCTTCATTCAGTCTGTCTACAAAGGCCAGGAGAGAAACGTGAACAAACAGCTTGCCTTAGAGGTACTGGGAACGAAGATAGGAGACAACCAATGGAAGTAGAAAATGTCGGGAATACAACAATAAAAGATGCAGGAACAAAAATCGTCGGCATAAAACTCAGGGACCGGGGGGTCATCGTACACTATGACCCACAGAACTTTACTATGAAAGTGGGCGACTATGTGATTGTAGAGACACAAACGGGTGCGGAAATAGCCCGGGTCGTATCTTTGCCAAGATATATCCTGAGGATATTAAACAATCCGCCCTTAAAGAAGGTGCTGCGATTGCCTACAGCAGAGGATATTGCGCGGTTAGAAGAACATTCAACTATAGAAAAGGATGCATTCTCATACTGTGTCGCTCGTATTGGGGACAGGGGGCTTCCTATGAAGCTCATCGATGTAGAATATACCTTTGATGAGGGGAGGATTGTCTTCTACTTTTCCGCCGATAGCCGCATAGATTTCAGAGAGCTTGTAAAGGACCTCGCCTATAAATACAAGGCAAGGATAGAGCTGAAGCAGGTTGGTATCCGGGACGGCGCAAGGATACTCAGCGGCTATGGCCTTTGTGGCAGGCCCCTCTGCTGTGCCACGTTCCTGACAGAGTTTGAGCCCGTATCGATCAGGATGGCAAGGGACCAGGACATGGTCATCAATCCGGTCAAGATATCCGGCATGTGCGGAAGACTGATGTGCTGTATCGCCTTTGAACATGGGATTGAAGATGAAAAAGGGTAAATATCTCACGACCCCGATCTATTATGTAAACGATATTCCTCACATAGGGCATGCCTATACCACAGTCGCTGCGGATGTGATCGCAAGATATTACCGGATGTGCGGGCATAATGTCCTGTTTCTTACGGGCACCGATGAACATGGCCAGAAGGTCCAGGAGGCCGCATCCAGGCAGGGAAGGCCTCCGAAGGACTATGTCGATGAAATGGTTGTGAGATTCATGGACCTCTGGAAGGCATTAAATATCTCAAATGATGACTTCATCCGCACGACAGAGGAGAGGCATATTACGGTAGTCCAGGGGGCGTTAGATCTACTCTATAAGAAGGGAGAAATATACTTAGACAGCTATCAGGGCTGGTACTGTCTGCCGGATGAGCGGTTCTGGATGGAGAGGGACCTGAGAGACGGCAAATGTCCTGACTGCGGCAGGGCAGTCGACCAGATAACCGAGAGCAACTATTTTTTCAGAATGAGCAAGTATCAGGAATGGCTCATAGAATATATCAAGAGCCATCCGGACTATATCCAGCCTTCTGTGAGAAGAAACGAGGTGCTGGGTTTCCTGCAGAATCCACTCGGCGACCTCTGTATATCCAGGCCAAAATCGAGGCTATCCTGGGGCATCCCGCTCCCATTCGACGATAAGTATGTCACCTATGTCTGGTTTGATGCCCTCGTCAACTATATATCGATCCCAGGCTATCTGACGGATATGGGAAGATTTAACAAGTGGTGGCCTGCAGACTTTCACTTGATAGGAAAAGACATACTCACCACCCACTCTGTATACTGGTCGACCATGTTGCGCGCCCTGGATATCGAACCTCCGAAGACCATCTTTGCCCATGGCTGGTGGACAGTCGAGGGTGAGAAGATGTCAAAGAGCCGCGGCAATGTCGTGAACCCCTTCGACATCATCCAGGAATTTGGGGTCGATCCCTTCAGATATTTCCTCCTCCGCGAGGTAACCTTTGGACTGGATGGGGATTTCTCGAAGGATGCCATGATTCACAGGATTAATGGGGATCTTGCCAATGATATTGGAAATCTCATGAGCAGAACCATTTCTATGATAGAGAGATATTTTTCCGGTATTGTGCCGAAACCGTCTGATGCGGCCACATCTGCGGATGTGACACTTGAGGGGTCTGTAGAAACCCTCTTTGGAAAAGTGGAGACGTTTATGGAGGAACTTGAGTACAACAAGGCCCTTGGCGCGATCTGGGAGGTTATAGGCTCTGCAAACAGATATATCGATGAATCTGCGCCGTGGGCTCTGGCTAAGGATGATTCAAAGAAGGACCGCCTGTCTACAGTTCTTTATAATTCTGCAGAACTTTTGCGCATTGTTAGCCTCTATATCTATCCCTATATGCCGGAGACCGCCAGGGAGATGTGGGGACAGCTGGGGATCGGGGAGAATATCGCCTCGACCAGGCTTGATGAGGGATGCCACTGGGGTGAGCTTAAGCCAGGGCTCCGGATAAAAAAGGGACAGGTGTTGTTCCCGAGGATAGAGGTAAAAAGTAGCGCCGGCCTTCAGGGTCGGCATCAGAAGCCGGATGTAGCCGCAGGTTTTAGCCTGCGTCCTAAGTCAGGTAGTGAGGATACTATTCCTATCGAAGATTTTGCAAAGATTAAGCTTCGCATCGGTAAAATAATCAGTGCTGAAGCTGTCGCAGGCTCAAAGAAGCTGATAAAACTATTAGTAGATCTGGGGGATGAGAAGAGACAGGTGGTTGCAGGGATAGCCGCGCACTACAGCCCGGAAGCGCTCATAGGAAAGAGCGTGGTCATTGTCGCAAACCTCAAACCGGCAAAACTGATGGGGATAGAATCTCAGGGGATGGTCCTGGCAGCAAGTAACGGAGAGACCTTGTCGTTGATCACACCTGAGAAGGATATCCCCCCAGGGTCTACTGTAAAATAACTGACACTCAAAAATGCCTACCTTTATCGACACCCACTGCCATCTCACCATGTCGCACTATGATGCGGACAGGCCTGAAGTCATAAAACGGGCCCGGGACACGGGTGTCGCAACTATGATTACCATCGGCACAGACCTTGAGAATAGCAGACGGACCATAGCGCTTGCAGAAGAGCATGAATTTATTTTTGCTGCTATGGGTACACACCCCCATGATGTCAAGGATATAAAAGATGCAGAGGCTGCCTATGAAACTCTCAAGTCCTTAGCATCGAACACGAAGGTCGTCGCTGTTGGCGAGACAGGACTTGATTATCATTACATGCACTCCCCGGCCCATCTGCAACAGGAACACTTCAAATGGCATATAGAGACAGCCCGTGCCCTCAACCTTCCGGTCATTGTCCACAGCCGTGAGGCCAAAGAGGATACCTTAAAGATTCTCAAGGAGGCTAATTATCACAATATCAGGGGCGTGCTTCACTGCTTTTCAGGTGATATGGATATGGCAGAGCAGGCGCTGGAGATGGGATTCTATATATCCTTCTCTGGTGTAGTGACATTCAAAAATGCAGAGACGATACTCAATATACTAAAGGCTGTTCCCCTCGATCGAATCCTCACTGAAACTGATGCCCCTTTCCTCACCCCGCACCCCCACAGGGGGAAGAGAAACGAACCGGCTTATGTCAAGCATGTGGCCGGAAAGGTGGCGGAGGTAAAGGGATTATCAATAGAAGAGACCTGCAAAGCTATCCTAAATAATGCCGCAAGGCTGTTTAAACTAAACTTTCTCAGCGCCCCTTAAAACTTTTTATGTGAGTTTTTTACAGTCTTATGCAAAAGTATCCTGTTTATCTTTTTCAGGAATCTTTCTACGCTTCGGAACAGTTCCATATATGCCCAATTTCTTCATCTTAAACTTGAATGTGCTTATAGGAATTCCCAACTCCTTTGCAGTCTTCTTTCGACTCCAACCCTGAGCCTGCATTGTGGAAATAATAAAGTCGCGTTCAAAGGTTTCTAAGACTTGGGTTAGTTTACCCTTCTTTAGGTTTCTCTTTTCCATAAGCTTTTATATTGTCATTCTCCCTCTTATCTCTTTCCTTCCGGCTAACACCTTATTCCTTCAAAGAGTTATGAACTCATTTTAGATAAAATTATTAGCAAACTAAACCTGACAAGTCAACTAAAAAGTTAATATCGTATTATTTGGTTCTTTTTATGTGAGTAATACATCATATAAGCTACAGAAGAAAGGCACCTCGTGATTAATTTAAACAGACAGTTAGGCGAGCGAATAAAGAAAATTCGAAAGACTGTGAGACTAACTCAAGAAAGGCTTGCTGAAAAGACAAATTTAAGCGTTGAATATATAAGCAGGTTAGAAAGGGGGGTAGCACAGCCCTCGTTCAAGACCCTTGCGGTAATAGCAGAAGCTCTGGACGTCACTATCAAAGACTTCTTTGACTTCAATGGTCCCGTCTCTTTTATAGACAAAAAACAAGATGCTTTGCAAAAGAAAGAATATATTAATGCCATATTGTCTGAGCTAAAAGATATGGAGGTTCACGAATTGACAGAAGCTTACAGGATCATAAAAGTATTGACAGGAAAAATGTCATAAGGATTTTTAGCTTGACACGGAAGATTTTTGTTCTTGACTTGTAATTATCGTATATGCTATAAAAGATCATCGGAAGTTTTTGTACTTGAGATGGCCACAAAGACTTTTTCCTTTGTGGCTTTTTTTATTCAGGGGAAAATCATTCCGAGAGTTTATTTTATTTGGAAGGAGGTAGATGAGATGACAAAAGGAACTGTTAAGTGGTTCAATGAATCCAAAGGATTTGGCTTCATCGCTGCTGAAGATGGCACAGAAGTGTTTATACACTATTCTGCGATTCAGGGCGATGGATTTAAGACCCTTGTAGAGGGTGATTCAGTCAGCTTTGATGTTGAAAACGGCCAAAAAGGCCCCAAAGCCATCAATGTAGTGAAACTGTAATTGACCATTCGAGCCTCCCCATGATCTTTTATGGGGAGGCTTTTATTTTTTTCTTTCAATCCTTGTCTTAATGGAACCCGACATCGAATTCCCTAAAACTCCTTCACTTGAGGATATTGTTTTGCTATGAATTCTTTACACTGTTAAATATCTCCAAAGCCTCAGCCACTGTGCAGTTTTCATGGATAACAGCACGGATAGCCCTTATCATGGCCACAGGATGCGGGTTCTGCCAGATGTTTCTCCCAAGATTTACACCGATAGCCCCTCTTTGCATTCCATCATGGACAAATTCCAACACCTCCCTTGCGGTGTCTGCCTTGGGTCCGCCTGCG
>JAHFEQ010000019.1 GCA_023248395.1 Nitrospirota bacterium | reverse complement strand
CTACAGCGGAGACAGGGTATATATCGGCTTCTTTAAACCTGACGTGGGTCCTTTCTGGTCAGGTAATCTAAAGAAATATGGACTTGATATTGACAACGGTACTGTCGTAGATAAGAATGGCGACCCTGCACTCGACAGCGGCGGCAACTTCCTCGATACGTCGATATCCTATTGGTCAACCCTGGCAGATGGAGGTATTGTTGAGGAGGGAGGTGTGGGCAAGCTCCTTTTTGAAAGGGACACGGCAAGGAATCTCTATACGTATTTAGGCTCTTCTTCAACTCTTACAGCCTCATCAAATGCCTTTACCACAGGTAATGGCAATATAACCTACAGCATGCTTAACCTTACAAATGACACAGAGAAAGACAAACTCATCAACTATGTCCATGGATATGATGCCTACAGCAGCACGCCAACTGCCAAGAGGGATTGGATATTGGGGGATATCCTTCACTCAAGACCGATTGTCGTCCACTACTCTACATCCCGCTCTGTTATCTATGTGGGGGCTAATGATGGCATGCTGCATGCCTTCGAAGACGGTACAGGTGCAGAGCTATGGGGATTTGTACCACCAGACCTCCTCGGCAATCTTAAAAACCTTACTACGGGTACAAACCATCCCTACTTTGTAGACTCCTCCCCCAAGACTTTTGTTGTGGATGCGAATGGGAATGGTACGATATCCTCTGCAGAAGGGGATAAGGTCGTACTGATATTTGGCGAACGGAGGGGAGGCAGTTCCTATTATGCACTGGATGTCACAGACCCGGATGCCCCAACCTACCTCTGGAGGATAGGATCTGCCATCTCCAGCCCTGCTATCGGCTCAGTCTGGAGCAGTACAGAGCTCGGACAGAGCTGGTCTGAGCCAGAGATAACCAGGGTTGTCATAGGAAGTGAGGCCAAATATGTATTTTTCATAGGCGGTGGTTACGACACACTGAACGAAGATGTGGTCCCAAGAACGACCACTGACCCTATGAAGGGCCGTGCCGTATATGCGGTGGATGTCCTCACCGGCAGCAAACTGTGGGAATACTCCTATACCACATCGGTCACAGATGACACTGGTAACACGAAGGCAGACATGACCTATGCCATACCGAGTTCAGTAGCAGTAATCGATTCTGATGGGAATAGTTACACAGACAGGATTTATGTCGGTGATACGGGTGGCCAGATATGGAGATTTGATATAGGAAGCAATAGTACTGCAAACTGGACAGGAAAGATTATATTTAAATCTAATCCAGGGGCAGATAGTTCTACAGGCCGTAAGATCTTCTATCCTCCTGACTATGTACAGGAGATAGGATATGACGTCCTGTATTTCGGGACCGGTGACAGAGAGCACCCAAGGAATACAGACTTCGTGGACAGATTATATGCGGTAAAGGACAACAATAATGTCACGACATCACTGACAGAATCTAATTTGGCGGATGTCACTGCAAACCTGCTTCAGGCATCTGCTACCACTGCCAGCGAGATAAGCACAATACTCTCGAATCTATCGAATTATAGCGGCTGGTATATAAAGCTTGACCAAACCAGCGGGGAAAAGGTCCTGGCCCCTGCGGCCATCTTTGCCAAGGTGGCCTACTATACGACCTTCTCACCCACGGCTGCTGCAGAGGAAGAGGAATTAGATCCATGCCTGCCGAATAGAGGTACGGCAAGGGTCTATGCTGTAAATTACCTGACTGGTGAGGCGATTTTCAATTACGATACCTCCAACGACTCAGGCTACTCTACAGAGACCAATACGAGGGCATTAGGGAAATCGGGGGAGATTCTTAAAAGAAGCGACAGGTTTGAAGTCATCGGTAGCGGAATCCCATCCGGGGTTGTAATCATTATCAATGAGTCAGGAGAATCTGCATTGATAGGTGTTGGCGGTGGTCTTGAGATACCACCGATACAGCCTGGACGGACAGCAATACGCCTCTATTGGCGTGAAAAGAGATAAATATTACCCTCAAGCTACCCTCTCCCCCGATGGGAGAGGGTAAGGGGGAGGGTGAGACAAGGAGGAGACCATGTTTTATATATTATTTTCAGCCCTATTGCTTTTACTATCAAATCAGCCTGTCATGGCGGAGAACAGTGATGTCGAACGGTTCCAGGGTATTATCAGTTCTACAGAGGGTTTACCCGGATATATCGTAGTCAACGAGAGGCAGATACTTCTTGATGAAGATGTAAAAATAAAGGACCCAAAAGAAAAAGAGGCATCCGTCTCTGACCTTAAAAGTGGCAAGTGGGTCTACATTGTGGCAGAGAAAAAACCTGCGGGCCATACTGCCATCCGGATATATCTACTACCCAAGCGTATCAAAGATAAAGAAAAGCATGATTATCCCTTTATGACCAGGGAAGAAGAATCAGAGGAGTAAATAAAGGACCAAGCGGGTTATTTTATGAGTTCTTTAGCTTCAGAGAAGGCTGCAAGAAAATTATCGATATCCTCCTGAAAGACGAGCACAGAGGAGCGATTGAAGGTTCCATCCGTAGACGGGGTACTTTCTGATATTATCAGGAATTTTTTGTTATTCCTGGCCTCTCTTACATCAAAGAAATAGGTGCGCCTCCCAGCCCGTACCATCCTTGTGTACAAACTCATCTTTTCACTCATTGTATTATTCCTCCTAAAGCTGATGGCCTCATAATAAGTTTCGGAAGTGGACGACTTCGTAAAAAGCTCCATATGCAAGGCGCGCAAATCCTGAGGAATGAGGCGTACTTTTAGGTACGCCGCAATGACGAAGGATGCAGCGCAACGCCGCAGATGGACTTTTTACGAAGTCGTCAAAGCTAATTACCAGACAAACGGGTATCCATCATGGCCTGGGGTATCGGTAAGCCGTTTTATAAATCCGCTCCCTTTGGCATCGATGATCCACAAGTCGGACCATGGCTCACCTGAAATATTCGACTCAATAGCTATACTTTCATTATCTATCCATCGAGGTGTCCCATTCCATACACCAGAGGCATTATTGCTGCCATCTGTATTCGTCAGATTAATCTCCACACCTGTATCAAGTTCAAGCATGTGTATATTGACATAAATCGATTCACCAGGGCTATAGACTATCTTTGTAGGCCTTTCATAAGCAATCCTTTTACCATCACGCGACCAGGCAGGCTTCCATCTATCAAGGAAATCTATAGATGCAGTAAGATTCTGTTTTATACTGCTGTTGATATCTATTACAATAATATCGCTTTTACTCTCCCTCTGTGAGGTATAGGCTATCTTTGAGCCATCAGGAGACCAGGCAGGCCAGAAATTGTTATAGGCATCATCCGTAATACGAGTCTCCTCAAGACGTTCCACATCAATAAAAAACAGGTCACTTTTCCCCTCGATATTCCTGTAGTATACGAGCCGCCTGCCATCCGGAGACCAGTCAGGCCATGTGCCCTCGGTAATCTTTCTGATATCACCTGTCCCTACATCCCCTATCCATATAGCAGCTCCCCCATCACGATTCGAGTGGAATGCAAATTTTGTCCCATCAGGAGATACAACCGGGTGAGTATAGTTGATCGCCGTATCCGCATTAGACACAAGAGTCCTTACATCAGTCCCGTCCATGCCCATGGAATATATCTCAGGAATACCCCGCCTTTCAGAGACAAAATATATCCTGTCTCTGATAATCTTTCCTATGACTGCATTATCCTCATCACCAAGTTTACCTTTAAAAACTACGATATAACGTCCTGGTGTTATATTGTTTGCTGGTGGATTAAAGGCAATCCTCTCTGTCGCAGCCCCGGGGATAAGTGCGGCATCAGGGGTTATTTCATATGAGATCAATTGATTTCTTGCTCCCTCTGATGAATCATAGTAGATCTCAAAAATGCCACTATAGACAGGCTCTGTGGAGAGATTCCTTATCTTAAAACCATCTGCGCCATCCTTTATAACGGCAATCCTTCCCCGGAAGAAATATTCAATGAGCCCTGATACATAGGATACAACCCTCGGGATCAGTATCTCTGAATAGTCTTTATAACAATAGGGATCAAGAAATGCAGTACGCTTCGCCCTGTCCTCATAGTCCAAAAATCCAAGTGATGAATGCAGCAGTCCAATCGCCGCAAGATGTGGAATTTCTATCCCGTCAGAAGTCCTGCCAGCATAGTATTGGACTATATCCCTCTGTCCGTCTTCTGCAACCTCTTCATATCGTTCCATGCTTAACCACTCAGGATGTTCATAGCCTTTAAAGATAGTCCCCTCGCTCAAGAAGTTGTAATTCGTATACTCTGCCAGACCCGGGAGGTTCCGGGTCCTGTCATTATCCCAGAAGTCCGTAAGCCTGCTAAATGACATGCTGCCTCTATTACTTGCTATCTTCTCAACCATCCTTCCCGACTCGATATACCCTTCGAGATATGAGCCCTGGATCAGGCCATGCCAGATGTGGTCATATAGAAAGTCATTCCGCGTGTGTGCAGGCACACCCATGTCTTCCAATAGGTGCAGATTGTGTCCAATGGAGAAGAATGTGAGGGCAGAATAATGCTCCCTCTCCTCCCTTGTCCTTGCAGTAAGCGCCTTGTAAAAGTAGTTACGTGTATCAGGCCATGCAAAATAATTATAGGGATAGACACTGGATGTCTTTCCTTCCACCCTGTCCACAGCCGCCGTCCCGTCCAGGTTGAAACTAGGCTCACATAGAGATACCATAGAGCATAGAAATCGTCCCACATTACCCTGCTCTGCCGATGGATAAAAAAGGGCTATAAAATCAGCAAGGACTCCCACCCCATAGTAGTTATTATCAAGACCCTTATTTGATATGGGATCTAAAAAATGATGCTGAGCCCGCTCGGTCGGGTGATCTTCTGCCTCACTCCCTGAGATGATTAAATATCTGCCGGTGTATTGCTCCCCAAATTTAGTTGGGTACCCCCGGCGCATACTCTTACCAAGGACGTCATTATTCCTCTCTATCTCACCTTCCGGTATACCGCCTTTAATATCACGATAAAATAAAAGGGGGCTATCAATACCATCCTTCATCTCTAATTCCTCTTTCAGATATCTATCTATAGACCCATTTTTTACTATATTCTCTACAGCCAATCTCGTAATCGCCGGGTGGGTATAATTGCTTCCAAACCCGAAGGCCTCTATTGCGCTAAACGCACCTAATATCTCTATAATAAAGACGACAAGAACCAATTTTCTAAACATTGTATCCCTCCTCTAAGATAGCTAAAACTTATCTATTTTCCACCTCCCAAATATATCCCTCCTGAACCATAGATAACCAGTATGCTCTCCCCCTGCATCTTTAATCTTAACCCTATACTTTGCCTCGTCTCCTTTTATATAAACCGGCTCTATATCCCGCATCCCTGAAAAAATGGCAGGGAGACTGTCCTTAATGAGACTGAACTGCTCTCTATATCTTCCTCTTGTGCTATAGGTGAAATATTCAAGCGCCCCCTCTATGTCCTTGTCTATCAAACGGGTAACCATTTCACTCCAGAGTACCTTTAACTCAGAATCCACTCTGTGGTCTGATATATCTTCAGCATGTCCGGCAATCCAAATGCTGAGGATTAGCAAAGATGTAAATACTAACAGGCCCTTTTTCACTGAAATCTCCTCCTTGATCTCCGTAATCTTCTTATTTCTATTCAAAACTTATGTAGCTTCCACTGTCCATAGATATCCCTCGCAAACCATACGTAGTATGTCATATTACCCTCATGAACCCTTGTCTTTGCCACATTGTCTTTAAGTTCTACAAGCTGTATATCCCCTATATTGGTAAAGATATCCGATAACCTGCCGCCAAGTAATAAGAACTGCTCTGCAAATCTGCCTCGTGTCTCCGGTGTAAAGAGCAATAGGGCATCCTCTGTCCTGTCAACGATCAGATAGTCTTTTAATCTTACCCATATCCGCTTCAATATATTCTCTATGTCTTCTCTCACTATTCCCGAAAACCCGAATGTATCGTCATATCTGTTCCCCATTGAATCTGTAGCCGTAAATTTAAAGGTATACACCCCGGACTCGTTTATAAAGATCCTGTGCTGTAATGGCCCTTCAGATATCAACTCTGTCGTTCCAGGGCCAATTATCTCCAGGCTATATTCAACAAAATTAATTCCGGGAGGGGCTTCTATGTCCAGAGATATTGTTACCGGCACAACACCTGCCTCCTGGGCGTGTATGGTTGCCACCGCCTTCTCTCTTGGAGACAGAATCACTTCCGCTGAATCAGTAAGAAGCATTCCATCGGAACTTATCGCCGGGTCTATCATCTCTGCCATTATCTTATTAACCCCTTCAGCAAGAGGGATATCATTCGCGATAAAGTAGCCATTATATACCTGGGCAAGGACACCGTTGACACGCACTCCTGCATCCCTCCCACCACTTCTCACAAGGCCGACGACCAATACTTCCTCTCCGGAGACATATTCTCCATCTTCAGGAGAAATGATCCCGATAAACATCTCAATATTTCTGAGGATAAAATCCTGAGTGAGGATAGTGGTGTCATTACTATATCTCCTTGCATCTACATTAAGGGCTGCCCCTTCATACATGTCTCGAAATGCTTCTATAACGAATGATGTCCTGGGTATCCCGGAAATGATATAAATACCGTTATAATCTGAAACCGCAACAAAGGAGGTACCTGCTATAGATATTCTGACCCTGGATAATGGAACCTCCCCTGTATCTTTGATCTGTCCTGTCAGTGTAAAGGTATCTGAGGTGCTGACAGGCATCAGTGCTATATTCCGTATGCAGGGTGTTGCGCCCCCTGGTGACAAGATCTCTAAACTAACCGGATCATAACCTCCTTTCTCAACGCGAAGAGTAACATCCCCACTTCTTACCCCTTCAAACCTGTAATTTCCATGATCATCACTTACCGCTGTCCTGTAATTATCACCATCTGAAATGGCAGTAATAATAACCCCGGCAATAGGGAGACCGAGTATGCTACTGTATATGCGGCCTTCAATCTCTCCAACATCTGAATATACATAGACGATGTCCAGATTAGAGTCTGCTGTGTTGCCGGCCATATCCGTTGCCTCTACTCTGATATTATTGTGGCCAGGAGACAGAGTGACATTCCTGCTAAATCTCTTATCAAGGACAGGGACGTCTTCGCTGGTCACAAAATCTTTTGTCAATATAACCTTATTAACATAAGGGTCATCCACTGTACCGCTGATTACCAGATCAGGGATTGTAACAATCGCCCCGTTTGCCGGCTCTAAAACATGAATAAGGGGCGGGGTTACATCAATATTCAGGGATAGTTCTCTGCTGGTACTGATTCCACGATCATTGGTTACCCATATGGATAGGGTATTAAGACCGTCTTGCAGTACCGTTTCATCATAATAGTACGCCCACTCTTCATTATAGACTGCCTCAGTATCGTTTATGGTTGTTTTCAAGGACAGGCCCTCATTATCAAAGGCATACACCCTCACCTGTTCATATCTATACATCTCCGGCAATGAACTCTGCAGGAGTCTGTCAAACTCCGGATTTTCTATCTCAGGGTCATCATAATAAAAGTCGCATATTGGCGGGGCTTCTCCAGGAACGAGACATATATTGTAGATAACGGGGCCTTCTTCTGTCGCCACATCAATGAAGGCCACTACATCCTGATCCCAGCGGAACTTGACCCTTTTGGGATTATAGAAGGATATCTTAATGGATGGCGTCTTTTCTCCTGATGAGAGCTCGTTATCACCAATATAAGAGGTTAGGTCAAAAAAGGGTAGGCCTTCAAGTGTATAGCCATTAGGGTTTGCTACTGTCACGTCAGGGGTGCTTATACCGGTAATCACAACCTTTAGAGGAGTAGAGATAGGTGTATCAGAGACATTTGTAACTGCCATGTTTAATGTAAGTATGTTAGTCCTCGTATTAAAGAGTGGAGAGGTAAATTCAAGTGTGATTCGATCATCTACATTCTCTTCCAGTAATTCACCGTATACAGCCTTACTGCCACTGATCTGAATTAAAGATACAATAAATAGGCATAGATATATTTTTGGGAAACCCAAAAATCTGACTCGGCACAATGATATTTTACTTATTGCGTTTGTATTAAATTCTCCATATATGAACAACCCGATAAGTCCGCTTCCGAGAAGGATTAATGTGGCCGGCTCTGGAACTGGTTCCTTCGGATCAGAGATATCATCTATGCCAGCCATTGAACGATATCCATCATCTCCATCTATGAGCATAAACTCCAAAGTGGCATAGGTACCTATAGGAATTAATGATATATCCATAGAGAATGGGATAAAGCCTCCTGTGGGTTTTTCTGCAAGGAGTTTAAAGTATTCTTCTCCACCTCCAATCACGCTTATCTCAAAAAAGTCAGAGTGAAATGATTCAGAATCGGGATATTCGATGATATCAGGCCACATTGTGTCAAAGAAGTATCTAAAGGTGAGCCTGTCACCTGATACTCTGAACTCTGTGGAAAGTAGTGTCATCCAGTCTGCAACACCTGTACGCAATATGGCAGCCCCTGCCGCTACATTTACATCTCCCTCTGTATCCCACTCGGTTAGCCCATCGCTAAAATCTCCATTGATGATCTGACCATAGGATGTAGATACGTAAATAGAAATCAAAAATATAGAGATACAAAATAGTACTGTTATAATCCTCTGCACCTTTAACCCTCCTTTTTTTGTTGACAAATCTCTATAAATGTTTTAGTTTTCTCTACATGGCAGAGTTTGAAAAGATTCTCTTTCCTACGGACTTCTCAGAGTCAGCAGAGAATGCCTCAAGATACGCCATTTCTTTGGCTAAAAAGTATGGGAGCAAACTCTATGTGATCCATGTCGTTGAGCCCTTTACATACACTACTGATTTTGGTCTCGACTATAGCGCACAATATATGGAGATGGAGGCCTCTGCAAAGAGGCTGCTCAATGAGATTGTGGCCTCCATCAAAAAAGATAATCTGGATGTAGAAGGTACTGTATTATCCGGAGAACCCTTTGTAGAGATAATAAAGTATGCAAGGCAGGCACATGTCGATCTCATTGTAATGGCGACACATGGCCGTACAGGTATTGAGCACATGCTCCTGGGGAGCGTGGCTGAGAAGGTGGTCAGGAAATCCCCCTATCCTGTCTTAACGGTCAAAAAGACCGGACAGACCTTCACGATGCCATAACCACTCCTTTTCGTATCACCTCTGTAAATATATCTACCACATCTGGATCGAGCTGACATTCCTTCTGCTTGTTGAGCTCATCAATCGCTATATCGCTGGTCCAGGCCTTACGGTAAGGCCTGGGATTAATCAAGGCATCAAAGGTGTCTATCACTGCCAATATCCTTCCCTCCACGGGGATATCTTTTCCTGATAATCTGAATGGATAACCCTTTCCATCATATCGCTCATGATGGTACAAGACATAGGGTATGATTGGCCTTAGAAAGTCTATCTTCATGAGCATACTTGCACCTATCCTCGTATGTCTTCTTATCTGCCTCAGTTCTTGTGAAGTCAACTTTCCGGTCTTGTTCAATACAGACTCTGCAATACAAACCTTCCCTATATCATGCAGATGGGCCCCTATCTCTAACTCTTCTATCCTGTCCTGTCTCCAATACAACTCCTTTGCAATGGCCACTGCATATTTTGAGAGTCGCAGGGTGTGACCCACTGCAAGAGGGTCCCGCATCTCAATGTGCAGGGATAGCCTTGTTATTGTCCCAAGATATCTTGCCTGGAGCTGTCTGAACCTCTGGAACTCATGTGCCTCACCAATAAAGGCAACGGAATCCCTGACTTCATAAGGGCGGTTTGAATCATCCTCGTGTCTGAACAGACAATGAAGGCTGGGGCTCTGCCTGTATTTTACCTGCATGCATAAGCTACTGACATATCGCCTGAGATAATTATCATCTATTTGCATCTCAAACTCCTTTATCCACTAAGTTGCATTGCATAATCCCCGCAGTCTGCTGCGGGGATTATGTACTTCCTATTTCTGAGACTGTCTAAGTGTGGTATCCCCTTTGACCACGATATACGGCATTATTTTTTCGAAAAGCTTGTCCCCAATCCCATCCACCCTCTTCAGATCTTCGATCTTTACGAAAGGACCGTTCTTTTCCCTGAATTTTATAATTGCCTGTGACTTTTTCTCTCCGAGTCCGGGGATGGCAGCTATGTCCTCCGCCGAAGCGGTATTGACATTGATTACCCATGGAGCAGTATTACGGGAACTCTCTACAGCCTCAGCACCCCTCAGGTAGGGTTGTATGCTGGAGATGCTCAATAACAAGAGCAGCCAGCTTATAGTCATTATGCCCTTCACCATGATCTCACCTCCTTTCATGTTAGATTTGATTCCAGAGATTTTAAGTATAATCACTGTCATCATATATTCTTATTCCAATACATAGAGCAACTGCGATGCCATAAATCTGCCCTAATCTATCCTCCTATAGAACTTGCTGTTTTGAAAAGATAAAATGCCCAACAGGAGGCACACATGCCTCTATCCCGCTCGCCTGTCATGCACACTCAATTGTGCAGGAGGGGTCCCGAATATATAATGCCACTGTGCACTGATGTCTTAATCCTTTTTACGGGGAGGTCTATTTGGTTTATAATAAGACCTGATGGCTAAATCGAGGATGAATAGAAAAACCGGTAAGGTATATCTGGTAGGAGCCGGACCCGGTGATATAGGTCTCTTTACGCTAAAGGGTAAGGAGTGCGTGGAGAAGGCGGATGTTATTATCTATGACTACCTTGCAAATGAAGAGATCCTCTCCTTCGCACGCCCTGATGCAGAACGTATATTCATGGGCAAGCATGGCGGGGGCCTGATAATGCCACAGGGGGAAACAAACAGGATAATGGTGACCATGGCCAAAAGAGGCAGGACTGTTGTACGGCTTAAAGGCGGTGACCCTTTTATATTTGGAAGAGGGGGTGAAGAGGCGGAATTCCTTGCCAATGAAGGGATACCCTTCGAGGTGGTTCCGGGGGTGACTGCCGGGAGTTCGGTGCCAGCGTATGCCGGCATCCCGCTTACCCACCGCAACTATTCATCGACTGTAGCATTTATTCCTGGGCATGAGAACGCTACAAAAGAAAAGAGTGCTATCGCATGGGATAAGATCGCAACAGGTGTAGATACGATCGTCATATTTATGGGGATAACAACCCTCTCATCTATTATTGCAAAACTGATAGAAAATGGAATATCCCCTTATACTCCAATAGCAGTTATCCAGTGGGGAACCACAGATTTACAAAAGACTGTTACAGGCACCCTCAGGAATATAGCCGGAAAGATCAAGACTGAGGGGGTCAGACCGCCAGGTATTATTGTGATAGGAGGGGTGGTCAGACTCAGGAAAAAGCTGAAGTGGTTTGAAGAGACGGTCCCTGCTCACTTCACCCTTCACTATACATCCTTTAAGACAAATGAACTGGCGGAGGCTATCTTCATAGCAGCGACTCCAAGAGGTATATGCAGGATTACGTTTGGAGATGAAACAACCTTCCTGCGGGAATTACGGTCAGAGTATCAAGACGCTGTTATTCTGCGGAATGACCAATATTTTGAGGAGACATTATTGGAACTTAATCATTACTTCCGTGGGACAGAAACGAATTTCACCTGTAAATTAGACCTTCATGGGACAGTCTTTCAAAAGAGGGTCTGGAAGGCGCTCCTTAAAATACCCTATGGAAAGACGGCTTCTTATAAAGAAGTCGCCGCGATGATCCGGCAGCCGCAGGCATCCCGGGCTATCGGTACGGCTTGTGGCAAAAACCCTATCCCCATCCTCATCCCGTGTCACAGGGTTATAAGTTCCGATGGCAGCCTCGGTGGATATAGTGGCGGGCTTAAAATAAAGAAGGCCTTGCTGGAGTTAGAAGAGGTCAAATACTAATGCGAGTGGAATCCTTCACCGTGAGAGTGTCCCCCGCCAAAGAATTTACGCCGCAATCTCTGGCTTAATTCTGTTTTAGATTTCTTGTCCTCTGCTGACTCCTTATCATGGGCATGAGGCACCATGACATCAGGATGTTCCAGCAATGGTTCCTCATGCTTCAGCTCATGAATATGGGTATCCTGAACCTTCTCCTCATGAAGATGTTCATGCTCGTGCGCGTGGGCATGCAAGTGGGCATGTTGATGCTGATCCGGGCCGTGGATATGCAGATGGGCATGGAGAAAGTTCTGGATGATCACACGATGTTCCTCATCCATATTGGCGATATTCAGCATCCCGTGAAGCAATTCATGGGTCTGGAGTGCGAGGGGGAGCTCCAGTCTGTTCGCCTCCAGCAATTTGCGATCGTATAGAATATCAGAGGCCGGTCCATCCGCCACTATTTGGCCGTCCGTCAGAACAATGCACCGGTAACAGACCTCCAGGGCGATATCGAGGTCATGGGTGCATAAAATAATGGTCTTGTCTGATGACTTCAGCCACTCTATCATCCTGCGCCGGCTCAGGGGGTCCATGTTCGTAGACGGCTCATCGAAGACCAGTATTTCAGGCTGATAAGAGAGCACTGTTGCAAGCGCCAAACGCTTCCTCTCCCCGAAGGAGAGATGAAAGGAGGAGCGCCCTTCAAATCCTAAAAGGCCTACCATTTCCAGCGCATCCTTCACCCGCAGATGGATCTCATCTTTGGAGAGCCCCAGGTTGAGCGGACCAAAGGCGACATCATCAAACACAGTCGGACAAAAGAGCTGATCGTCCGGGTCCTGGAAAACAATCCCAACCTTACGCCGGACCTGCGTCAGATTATCCTTTGTTATCTCGATGCCATCGATGATCACACGCCCCTGGCTCGGCATCAAGACCCCGTTTAAATGACTCATAAAGGTCGATTTTCCCGCCCCGTTTGGCCCTACGAGCGCGACCCTCTCCCCATGGGCTATGCCGCAGGAAATACCTTTAAGGACTTCACGGCCGTCAGGGTATGCGAAATAGACATTATCAACTACGATTGCATTTCTATCAGACATATCTCTCTCTCCTCATAACATTTTTCTAATTTCAAATTTCAGCCATTCGTGCCACAGGCTCAATACCAGCCTTTAATTGCAGGATGAAAGATATTTATCATATCTGCTACAAGAACTGCAATAGTCAAAATGGCAATCACTCCAGCCTTCACAAAATCCTTTCCTTGGGCTTCAAAGGTAATCATCGTATGGAGATCCCCCTGATATCCCTTGGAGAGCATGGCGCTGTAGACCCGTCCCGTCCGCTCAAAGCTCCGTATCAGAAGGGTCCCCACGAAGTTTCCCATCGTGCGGAGGGTATTCATGTTGGTCTTCATGACAAAGCCCTTGGACCGCATCGCCTTTTCCATCCGCTTCACCTCATCTATAAAGACAAAGATATACCGGTAAGTAAAGAGTACCATCTGGACTATAACCTTGGGACATTTCAATCGTTGCATCGCTATCATAGATATATCAAAACGGGAAGAACCAAAGATGGCATCTGTCGTTAATACGATCGCAACGGCCTTTGTAAAAATCAGGATGGATAAACGAAACCCCTCCCATGCAAATGGAAGGCCGATGAATCGGAATGCTGGGTCACCCGGATAAGAAAACGGCAGGATAAAAAAGAATGGGGCGAGAAAGATAATAATCCACTTTATACTTTGAGCCACAAAGTGAAAAGGGATATTTGTAATCTTTATTATTAAGATTGCAATCAACAGAGAGGCCACTGCAACAGGGATCGTTTTCAGGAGGGCTGCCACGAATATAAAAATGCCAAGGGACAGGATCTTGAGTCTCGGATCCCAGCGCTGGATGGATGACTCAATATGAGAAAAACGGTCTATCTCAAGTGACATATTACCTACTCCATCTTCTTCTGTAGTACCTGACCTGCAAGAAGATCAGGCCTGGTCTTCTTTAAGAAGGAGGCACAGGCCCCCACCACAATGGCCTCGATGATCAGGGCCGGGATATGGGCGGCTAAGGCATATTCAGCCGTTGCTATGTACTCCTCACCTGTCGAAAATAAGGCCGCCGCAAGAATAAGACCTGAAACAAAAACGCCTGTAGCCCCGGCCAGGCCGCCAAAAATCATCTCTAATCTATCCCCCAAAGGAAATCGATGTCTTAGCTGCCAGATAAAGTAAGCACCCAGCGCCCCCGCTCCAAGCATTACACAGTTCACGCCGATCACAGTCACCCCCCCAAAGCCAAAAAGGAGTGCCTGTAATATAACACCCAGCATGATGGCAGGAAAGGCCCTTATTCCAAGGATAACCCCCACAAGCCCATTCATTATGAAATGGATGCTGGTAGGACCTATAGGGATGTGGATCAGGTTGACTACAAAGAAGACCGCAGACATCACAGAGACCTCGGGTATCTCTTCATGGCCCATCTTCCGCATGGTGACTGCGGCTAATAGTGCTGTCCCGCCAAATCCTGCGGCCAGTACCGGCGCCGATAAAATCCCGTCAGCGATATGCATTGATCCTATCTCCTTTTCTAACTCTGAGAACCCTTACGTGATTTAAAATAAAGGGCAATCCCCATCAATCCAAATATATAACCAATACCTCCGATAATCGTCGTCAGTGAATTCTTCTGGGTCATCTCAGTAAAACTTCTGACAAGGGGTTTTATGGCCTCACCAACAGCCCTCTCAACGGCCTTTTCAACGATAGCCTGAATCTGGGCCTCATCGAGTTGACTGATCTGACTGTCTCGACCTTTTTCTGATGATGCCCCTTGATCTATAGCCACCATCTTATCTCCCCCTTTCGATTCTGCACTGCTCAGTTCACTGGCAGGCAAGGTATATTCCGTCTTATGTCCCATACCCGCATTTAAGGTGACCCTCAGATCCGTCTTCTGGGGTATCTTGAAAGACAACTTCCCCTCATCATCTGTCAGACCCCTGAATACCACCTTCCCTCCACTGTCATAGACCATAACTTCACTTTTCTTTGGCTTCTTCCCATCGGCAAAATAGCCCTCAACAAAGACATTATCCCCCTCTGGATAAGCAAACATCTGTACCTTATGGGCGTATGTATTGGGAATAAAGATTAGTGATATGAACAGGATCGCTGCGAAAAAATAAATCTTCTTCATTGTATCTCCTTCATCCCTGTTGACGCTGAAAAATGCCCATTTGCAGCGTCAACCAGATAAAACAAAAAGGCCATGTAGGCCCCCTCCATCGGGTTTCAGGCCTACATGGCCTTTTTTATTAAGAAGAACTGCAATTCGCCTTTTAATTTCTATCTGCTACTCTGAAGAGGTTCACCTCTCCGTTACTGTTTATTATTTAACACCATATCCTAAAATCTGTCAAGAAAATTCAACAGAAAATTCAACCATTACCATCCCGGTTCTGCTATTTCATGTTGTAAGTCTTGACCCACAATAGAGCCCCGATTTCAACAGGATACTCCTTTCCTTCATGGATCATCTTTTTATCATCTGTATTCAGGGCAGCAAATCCCCACCACCCTGCCTTGGGCATGGCATAGGTAAAGACCCCATTCGCATCGGCCTTGATCACCTGAGTGATCATCGGATCTGCAGGTACTTTAACACGCCCGTCCTCATTGTAGTATTCCACCTCAACCTCGGCAAAAGGGACTGGCTTGCCATTCAACTTGACAATACCTTGAAATACATTCCCTGCCCACAAACCATACGGCCTTGTGAGGGGAATGATCTCTGTCTTGAGTCCTACCTCTTCATCCCATCCCTCTTCCAGGCCAAGGGAATCTACAATAACCTTTGTATAGTGGATAATAAAGGTCTCTTCTTCAGGCTCCCAGTAGGGCCTGGGTTCTACATAGAAGATGTGATCGCCAGGGCCTGTAATCTTATACTTCCCTGTAAAGGCCGTAAAGTTCTTACCCGTCCGATCCTTGATCTTAATTTCCTTCAGCGTGTCTAAGAGATCGATCTTTTTCTTGCCTTTACGGACACCAAACTGGACAGGCTTTTCCATATTCATCCCATGTCCCTCAAAGGGGTGGGTGAATCTGACATCCAGACTAATCTCACGACTATCATCCTGTGAAACCATATCATCTGAAGGGATAATCATCTGGAAATGGGCATAGGCCGTACTCCAGAGATTTGAAGAAAGTACAAAGAGCAGTGAAAGTAGCGACATCCAGATCATCTTTTTAAAACCTGTTTTGTCCATAGAGGTTCCTCCTTGTTGGTTTGTTAAAGCGAATATATTAAAACATCACACCGGCCCTGACACCATATACAAAGAATGCATCCCGGCTGTCATCGCCACCAGGATTGGCTATATACTGGATGTCCGGCGTCACATGGAAACCTTCTCTGACAGCGATGTTGTAATAGGCCTCAGCGTAAAGCTCATTGCTGTCTAATCCTGCGGCCTTCTTGTAGGCATCGCTGATCATGTTGAGGGCAACTCCCACACCCAGTATATCTTCAGGGCGATTGAAGTCTCCCCCGGATAGCTGGAGACCGGCACTGACATGACGATCAAACTGTGAGACATCCCCGTCCTGAGTCCCCAGGCGTCCCCAGATGCCGAGGGCATCCGTGAGCACCTGATCCAAGCTCATGCCAAAGCCTGTGTTTTTATCGCCGATCTGATCCGTCGGCGGATTAACTGAAGGATTACCCACAGCAGTCACAAAGGCAATATTCCCATCCCCATCCTTCTTGTAATGAGGCAGAGAATTTTGCCATGCATAGATTCGATAATTTCCATCCTTTCCCCCCAGTTTTGGTTTTAGATCCACCTCGGCGATGACGAAAGGCCGGTCAAACATCTCCTTATAATCCCCATCCCCTTCAATGGCCCCAACTGTTATATCCGCAAATTCTGACGGAAAATAGGTCAACCTGAATCCTGACCCATAGAAGTTTCCCGTTCCACCAAACTCGATAACTGGGTTATTGCCAAACGCATTGGCAATGAACTGGTATCGCTCGTTGTTGGCATAGTTGTTGGTATCGAAATAGACCGTGGGGTCGAGCTGGCCCAGGGTTAATGTCAGCCTTCCATCTGTAAAGGTCGTCTCATACCACGCCTCATCTAAATGGGGGGTATCGTTTACAAAGGATTCGATATCATTGTTAGGCCCGGTAGGGTTCCCATTAGGTGCAACAAATAACGGGGGGATATTCGTCAGTCCGGTACCCTGCTGGGCATCAAGATGAAATAGGAAACGACCGCTCCCGTTGAGGGTTGCCTCGTAAAAGAGGTCCATGGAGAGGGAACCCTCAGCCATATCATTTTTCCTTCCGCGATTATCTTTGCTCCCTTCGGTTCCCTGGGCTATAGCCGTCAACCAGCCACTGATCCTCGATTCAAAGGCCGTATGGATCGGGTGGAGTTTATGGCCAAGCTCGGCAGTAGTTTTATGATGTTCTTCCTCCGTCTCAGGCCGTGTAATATGTTCCTCGTGTCTTCCCTTGATCTCCTCTTCTGACGGCGAGACTTCATCCTCATGGGCAAGGAGGATCGCCGGGCTCAATAGAATGTTCAAAAATGCCAATGCCATTACAAGAGTCAGGACATTGATCATCCTGATGTTCATAATGGATTTTCTTTTTGCCGTTGCCTTAATCATTTTACCTCTCCTTTCTTTTTCTTGTTTTATCTCCAAATTAAAAAGACCATGAAAGTTTCTTGCTCCCACGATACTTCGTGAGGCAGAAACCTCCATGGTCTCTTGATCCTGGCAATAAAAAAGGCCATGAAAGTTTCCCGCTTCTTGCGGACTTAATGACCTTCGTGGCCTTGATGAGTTCCTATATTCTGCTTAACTACTTGTCCTGAAGAGGTTCACCCCTTCATTGATATTAACTAATAAACAACATAATTTAAAATTTGTCAAGAAAATTTTTCTTGACAATAATTTTCCTGTCTGATATTTGTTATTGCTATCTAAGGCCACGAAGGCTTTTATCCTGCATGGCGCGGGAAGATACTTCGTGGCCTTTTTGTTTAGACTATTTCAATGAACGGTGGATAAATGAAATTTTTCCTTAGCTCACTCCCCTTCAGTGGCAAGATAGCTGTAACCCTTTTCCTTATTTTATTATGGTATGGCTATATCCTGGCAGCGCTTAATACCAGACTGTCTATCGGCAGCACTGCCGCCTCAATCGCTGAACACTATGGGGATCATTCCCTCACAAAGGGGGAAGCGCAGCAGATAGAGGAGCAGGGATTTTCCGAAGAGGAGGTTGTCATCGACCATGAGCATGAACACCTTAAAGAAGGGAATGAATCTATAACCCCTCAGCAGATTGTCCAGTTAGGGCATATCCATGTCCTCGGGTTCTCATTGCTCTTTATCAGCCTCGGGACAATCTTACTTTTATCCAATATTGGTGAGGGGTGGAAGGTGATGATCCTCTCCTTACTGTTTCTATCTTTCTCCCTTGATATCGGGGGGTTGTTTCTCGTAAGGTTCGTATCAGGCAGCCTTGCCGTCATATCCTTTATAAGCGGGATCGGTACAGGAGGAGGAATAGCTACTATAAGTGTTTTAGCACTATATGATATGTGGTTCCGAAGACCTGACTGAATCCCCCCATCCCCCCCTTTATAAAGGGGGGGATGGGGGGATTCGTTTTGAGATAAAAAAAGGAGGTGATCTTATGGCCATAGATCCGGTATGCAAAATGACCGTCAGTGAAGAAAAGGCGGCAGCCAGGACAGAATACAAAGGCAAGACCTACTACTTCTGCGCAAAGGTATGCAAAGAGAAGTTTGAGAAGGAGCCTGAGAAATATATTGGGAAGAAATAACCAGGAGGCTATATATGCAAAGAAGGTATCTCTATCGGTCTATTTTAATTGTTGCACTTTTAGTTGCTACCCAGCTCATAAGTATAGAAGTCGCCCAGGCACACAGAGGCCACGGAGGCCCTGCAAAGGTCTTCATGACAGAATCTGATGCCTTCAAGACAATGCTGCCAGAAGGAGGCAAGATATTAAAGAGAAAAGAGGCCCTGAAAAAAGAGAATCATGATGAGGCAGTCAAACGGTGGGGCTATTCTCCTGCAGAAGGCGTTTACCCCTACTATATCTCAAAAGGTAAGAATGAAGAACTATCAGGGGCATTATTTATCCAATCCGTTGAATACAAACATGGTAGCATCAACCTTGCTGTAGGCTATAACAAAGATGGCCATATATCAGATATCAAGATCCTCTCCTGCCAGGAAATTTATGTGAAAGAATTGACTGAAGATATCCAGGGCAGCGGATTCTTAGATGGGTTCCTCCATCTCAAGACAGATGAGGTCATTACCAGGGCAAAGGACTCTGATAAAGAACCTGTGGAGAGCATGCGGCATGTAATTGCAAAGGAGATCGGAGGGACTGCAATACTCCTGAAGATATTTCAGGGCTTATAACTTCCCCTTTGTCGACGGCACTCCACTGACCCTGCTGTCTATAGTGGTGGCGGCATCCAGGGCCCTGGCGAATGCTTTGAATATGGCCTCAAAGATGTGGTGGATGTTGCGACCGTACTTGAGATTGATGTGGAGCGTGATGCCGCTGTGAGTGACAAGGGCCTGGAAAAAGTCCTCTATCAGGTCTGTATCAAACTCTTTGATCTTCCCCTTACGAGGCAGGGTAACATTATAAGCAAGGTATGGCCTGCCGCTGATATCAAGGCTAACCGAGGCCAGCGTCTCATCCATCGGGATCAGGGCGCTTCCGTAACGTTTGATCCCCTTTTTCTCGCCAGCGGCTTGTGTTATCGCCTGGCCTAAGACGATCCCAATATCCTCAACCGTGTGGTGGTAGTCTATCTCCAAATCACCCGTCGCTTCAATATAGAGATCGAATAGTCCATGCCTGGCGAAGAGGGTCAACATGTGGTCGAGGAAGGGAATGTGTGTACTGATCTTGCTCTTCCCTTCTCCGTCAATATGGAACTCAACCTTGATGTCTGTCTCGGTTGTTTTTCTTTTTATGGTTGCTTTTCTATTTTTCATTTCTTTCTATCTATCTTTTAACTTATGATATAGGACGCAGGCTAAAGCCTGCGGCTACATCTACTTGATCCCCATCCTGATTCTTACCGCCTTGCTGTGCGCATCCAGTCCTTCTATCTCAGCCATTCTTGAGGCAACACCCCCATCTCTCTTTAGGCCGGCCTTGCTATACCTGATGATACTCGACCTTTTGATAAAGTCCTCCACCATCAGGGGGGAGAAAAATCTCGCTGTTCCTCCTGTGGGCAGCGTATGATTCGGGCCGGCGACATAGTCCCCCAGGGTCTGGGGTGTATAACCGTCGAGGAATATCGCCCCTGCATTCTTTATCTCCTTTAACAGCTCCATAGGTTGCGCAACCTGAATCGAGAGATGTTCAGGCGCGATCTCATTGGAAAGTCTGACGGTCTCCTGCATATCTTTTGTCACGATAATGAGCCCGTAGTTCTTCAGGGAATGTTGTATCACCTTCCTGCGGGACAATCCTCCCGTCTCTGATTTTATACTCTGTAAGACCCTCTCTGCAAGTACTCCTGAGGGTGTGATCAGGATGGCCACGGCCTCCTCATCATGTTCTGCCTGAGATAGCATATCCATCGCGACGAAGGAGGGGTCTGCTGTATCATCTGCAATGATCAGTATCTCGCTGGGGCCTGCGATCATATCGATATCTACATGACCGTATAAGAGTTTTTTTGCAACAGCCACATAGATGTTGCCAGGTCCGACGATCTTGTCAACGCGCGGGATTGTCTCTGTGCCAAGGGCCATGGCAGCCACGGCCTGTGCCCCGCCTACGGTATAAATCTCATCGACGCCGGCTATATCCGCCGCGACAAGGAGATAAGGATTGATCACGCCTCCCGGTGTTGGGGTGCAGATCATAACATGCCTTACCCCGGCAATCCTGGCTGGAATCGCACTCATCAATACGGATGATGGATAAATCGCCTTTCCGCCCGGCACATAGACTCCTACCCTTTCGAGCGGCGTGATCATCTGTCCGAGCAATACCCCCTTCACTGTATAGCGCCAGCCTGATATCTTTTGATGTCTATGAAAATCCCTGATCCTCCGGGCGGCATATTCTAAATCTTCAACATCATCACGTTCTATCTTTGAATAGGCCTCTTTGATAGCCTTCTGATTGATGCGCATCGTCGAAGATGTCAGTGAAAGGCCATCAAATTTCCTGGTATATTTGATGACGGCCTTGTCCCCATGGATACGTACCTCTTCTATGATCTTTCTGACCGCGGACTCGATGGATTTGCCATAAGATGCCCCTCTTGAGAGGAGCTTATTTCGTACAGGGATGAATCGTGGGCTATCGGTCCGTATGATTCTCAGCGGTGTCACCTCGAGATTACCTTTCTGAGCTTATCGACAATATCATTTATCCTGTCATACTTCAGTTTAAGACTCGCCCGGTTTGCTATAAGCCTTGCCGTGGAGTCCGTAATGGTCTCTATGACCTCTAAGTGGTTTTCCTTTAATGTCCTGCCTGTCGAGATCAAATCGACAATAATGTGAGACAGACCTACCAGGGGAGCAAGTTCCATGGATCCGTAAAGTTTTATGATATCGGCATGTATCCCGCGGCCTCCAAAGAACTTCTCTGTAATCCTCGGATATTTTGTGGCAATGCGGACCTTGACCAGATCCTCGTTCTTATAAGGCTCTACAGACTCCCTTGGGCCTGCCACGACCACCCTGCAATATCCAAATTGCAGATTGAGCAGTTCATAGAGGTCCTTTTCCAGCTCGAGCAGCATATCCTTCCCAACAATTCCGATATCCGCTGCCCCATATTCCACATACGTCGGGACATCCGATGGACGAACGACCATGTAAGTCAGTGCATGCTTGCTGGATTTAAAGATAAGCCTGCGGCCAGCATCTTTGACCTCCTCCGGCACAAGGCCAAGGGCGTCAAAAACCTTTATGGAAGGTTCAAGGAGTTTGCCTTTGGGTAAGGCTATGGTAATGGGTATCATATTTATCTAACTGACCCTCACGATATCCGCCCCCAACCTGGAGAGCTTCTCCTCCAGGCGTTCATATCCACGATCTAAGTGGTATATACGCTGTATCTCTGTCTTACCCTCTGCCACGAGACCGGCCACGACAAGTGACGCGCTCGCACGCAGATCCGTGGCCATCACAGGCGCACCGCTCAGTTTTTTTACACCCTCCACGATGGCATCATTTCCCTGAAGCTTTATGTTAGCCCCCATCCTTCGTAACTCCGGCACATGGATGTATCTATTTTCAAATACAGTCTCTGTAATAACGCTGAGCCCCCTGCTGACAGCCATAAGCGCCATGATCTGGGCCTGCATATCTGTCGGGAAGCCTGGATATGGCATTGTCCTTACATCGACTGCAGATATCCCATTATCTGCAATCACCCTGACACTGTCAGAAGAGACCTCCGTCTTTATACCTGCCGCCCCAAGCTTCATCAGGACCGCATCGAGATGAGAGGGGATACACCGGCTCACAGTAACATCTCCACCTGTAATGGCACCGCATACGAGGTAGGTACCCGCCTCTATCCTGTCCGGCATCACCTCATAAGAATCCCCTCTGATTTTTGATACGCCTTCTATAATGATCGTGTCTGTCCCGGCACCCTGTATCCTGGCGCCCCTCTTGATGAGAAAATTTGCCAGATCAACCACTTCAGGCTCACAGGCCGCATTTCCCAATACCGTCACACCCTCTGCAAGGACAGCGGCCATCATCAGGTTCTCAGTACCCGTGACCGTTGAGATATCAAAATATATCTTTGCACCTTTTAACCGTTTTGCCCTAACCTCCACATAGCCGTGTTTGATCTCTACTTCTGCCCCCATCCTCTGAAGCCCTGCGATATGGAGGTTGATAGGCCTTGTGCCTATGGCACATCCTCCGGGCAGGGAGACCCTGGCCTCGCCAAATCTTGCAACCAGGGGTCCTAACACAAGGACTGAGGCACGCATCGTCTTTACCAGTTCATAGGGCGCTTCACAGCTCTTCAGATCCTTTGCATTGACGTTAAGGGTGTAGCCGTCACGCTGAATGCGCGCGCCCATACACTCAAGGAGTCTCTGTATGGTCTGGATATCTTTTAAGAGCGGAACATTTTTAAGGATACATTCTTCCGTAGAAAGGATCGACGATGCAATGATCGGTAGTGCCGAATTTTTAGCTCCACTGATCTCTACCTCTCCTTTGAGTCTTTTCCCCCCTGTAATGATAACTTTATCCACTCACAACCCCTTTAAACGCTCTGCATTATCTGCGGCAACAAGGGCCTCTAACAACTCATCCAGATCACCTTCTAACACATTCTCTAACCTGTGGAGTGTGAGACCGATCCTGTGGTCCGTTATACGGTTCTGTGGGAAATTATACGTCCTTATCTTCTCACTCCTGTCTCCTGTACCGACCTGGCCCCGTCTTTCCTGCTCCCTCCTGGCCCTCTCCTCTGCCACTTTCTTCTCAAGCAGGCGGGACCTCAGCACGCGCATCGCCTTATCCTTATTCTTTATCTGGGAGCGCTCATCCTGACAGGAGACCGCCATCCCGGAAGGGATATGGGTTATCCGGACTGCTGAGTAGGTTGTGTTCACCCCCTGTCCCCCCGGGCCTGAGGCACAAAAGGTATCTACCCTCAGATCCTTTGGATCTATCGTGATATCGACATCTTCCGCCTCAGGGAGTACCGCTACGGTAATCGTTGATGTGTGGATTCTTCCTGACCCCTCGGTTGCAGGAACCCTCTGAACCCTGTGAACACCGCTCTCAAATTTCATCTTGCTGTATATCCCTTTACCTTCCAATGAAACTATAATCTCCTTTATCCCTCCAAGCCCCGTATAACTTGAACTCAGGATATCTACTTTCCAGCGTTTCTTTTCCGCATACCTGGCGTACATTCTAAACAATTCTGCTGCAAACAGAGAGGCCTCTTCCCCCCCTGCACCCGCCCGTATCTCCATCATGATGTTTTTCTCGTCATAGGGGTCCCTGGGGAGAAGAAGGAGCTTTAACTCTTCCTCTAACTCCTTCATCTCTCCTGTCAGGACATCCTTTTCCTCCAATGCCAATTCTTTAATCTCCTGTTCAGATGCAATATCCCCAATAATCTCCTCTGCCTCATTCAGTCTTTTTAATACCTCTTTATACTGGTTGTATTTTTCTACGATCGGGGTAAGCTCCCCCTGCTCTTTTGCAATCCGCTGAAATTCCCCCCTGTTAGCAATGATTTTAGGATCACTCAGGAGATGCCCCATCTCATGATACTTCTCTATCATCTCATTGAGGCGGTTAAAGATCTCTGCTTCCAGTATGACGGCCACCTATCTCACCCCTTTAAAAAAGAGAAACCTGCCCTACATCGGCAGGTTTCAATATTGTTCTATTTGTCTTTCGTTACTGCTTTTTAGTCCCGTACTTTTTCCTGAACCTCTCAACCCTGCCTTCTGTATCCATGATCTTCTGCGTCCCTGTGTAGAAGGGATGGCATTTAGAACATACCTCTACCTTCAGGTTCTGTGCAGTAGAACGTGTATGTATAACCTCCCCGCAGGCACAGGTGATTGTTGTTTCGGTATACTCTGGATGAATATCTGTCTTCATGATTCCTTCTCCTCCTTAATTAATATAGTAATTGATATAATATGATTAGCGGTTCATGGAGTCAAGAAAATCCCTGTTGTTCTTTGTCCCCTTTAACTTATCTAACAGGAATTCCATAGTCTCCACTGTGCTCAGGGGATTGAGTACCTTACGCAGTATCCACATCCTGTTTAAATCCTCCCTGCTGACAAGGAGCTCTTCCTTTCGGGTGCCTGAAGCATTAATATCTATCGCAGGGAATATTCGTCTGTCAACAAGCTTTCTGTCCAGATGGAGCTCCATATTGCCTGTCCCCTTAAACTCTTCAAAGATAACATCATCCATCCTGCTCCCTGTATCCACAAGGGCAGTGGCTATAATGGTGAGACTCCCCCCATGCTCAATGTTACGTGCCGCACCAAAGAATCTCTTGGGACGCTGCAATGCATTTGAATCAAGTCCACCTGACAGCACCTTACCACTGGGCGGGATGACTGCATTATAGGCCCTCGCAAGCCTTGTGACACTATCAAGGAGAATCACAACATCTTTGTTATGTTCTACAAGCCGTTTGGCCTTTTCTATAACCATCTCTGCTACCTGAACATGCCGCTGGAGGGGCTCATCAAAGGTGGAACTCACCACCTCCCCCTTCACCTGGCGCTGCATGTCTGTGACCTCCTCCGGCCTTTCGTCTATCAAAAGGACAATAAGGGCGATCTCAGGATGATTTGTAGCAATCGCCTTCGCTATGGACTGAAGCAACATCGTCTTTCCTGTCCTCGGTGGCGCCACAATAAGGCCCCTCTGCCCCTTACCAATAGGGGTTATGAGTTCCATAACCCTTGTCGAGAAGTCCTCAGGATTATATTCGAGCCTGATCTTCTCTGTGGGAAATATCGGTGTAAGGTTATCAAAGAGGATCTTATCCCGTGCTATCTCCGGGTCTTCATAATTGACGGACTCCACCTTAAGAAGGGCAAAGTATCTCTCCGACTCTTTCGGGGGACGTATCTGGCCTGAAACGGTATCTCCTGTCCTCAGGTTAAAACGCCTTATCTGAGATGGAGATACATAGATGTCATCAGGACCTGGCAGGTAGTTATAGTCAGGCGCTCTCAGGAAGCCAAAGCCATCCGGCAGGGTCTCAAGGACTCCGGAGCCGTATATAAACCCATTCTTCTCTGCCTGCGCCTGCAGGATTGCAAAGATGAGCTCCTGCTTCCGCATCCCTGCTGCACCCTCAATATCCATCTCCCGGGCCAAAGACGTAAGATCACCGATATTTTTTTCTTTTAGTTCTGTGAGGTTCATTTTAAACTCCTTAAATGTAATTGTGGTTACTAAGTTATATTAATAGTTATATACTGTATTGATTGGCTAAAAATTTAAGCATTATTTAGTGCAGCACGAGATTTTTCACCAAATGGCAGGGGTGTTATAGGATTATCAGTAGAATCTTTCTCCAATAAATATTTACCGTTATGGGTTGCACAAAGGTAGTATACTATGATATGTAATCTTAATACTATATAACTTCAAAGGGTTTGTCAATACCCGGTTATAAGATTGACACTCCCTCCAAAAGCGAATAGAATCCGTCAAAGATGACTACCACAAAGAAGATCGGCATCATATCAAAACCAAAAAAGAAGGACGCAGAACATATCCTGGCTCAGCTGGTCATTTGGCTTAAGGACAAGGGAGCCGAGCCGTTGATGGACCAGGAGACAGCGGGCCTTATTGATGTAAAAACGCACTACACAAGGCAGGATATCGCCTCCCTCTCTGAGTTTATTATTGTGTTGGGCGGTGACGGGACTCTCCTCAGTATCGCGAGACTGATCGGTGCGAGAGGAACCCCTATCCTGGGTGTGAATCTCGGAAGTCTGGGATTCCTCACAGAAGTGACCCTCGATGAGATGTACCCCCTCCTTGAAGAGATACTCAGGGGAGAGATGATCATCGATGAGAGGGGGATGCTTGAGACCTCGGTACAGAGAGCGGGAAAAGAGGTAGCAATGTATACGGTCCTCAATGATGTGGTCATCAATAAAGGCGCCCTTGCCAGGATGATCCTGATGGAGACCCGTGTCGGCGGGAGGTATCTTAACACTTACCGCGCAGATGGCCTGATTATCTCCACACCTACGGGTTCTACTGCCTACTCTCTCTCCGCAGGCGGTCCCATTGTCTATCCTACAGTAGGGGCTGTGATCATCAGCCCGATATGCCCCCATACACTCACGAACCGTCCCATTGTAGTCCCTGACGATACCACGATTGAAGTGACCCTCCGCACCGAGAATGAAGATGTCCTTGTTACCCTGGATGGACAGGAAGGCCATCCGCTTAAATATATGGATACGGTCGTCATAAAAAAGACAAAAGGGACCACAAGGCTCATCCTTTCACCTAAGAAGGATTATTATCAGATACTGAGACAGAAACTTAGGTGGGGGGTCTGAGGAGGTTATTTAGAAACGAGTAGTTTATCGAGATCACCCAAGGCAGTAAAATATCTGGTTGCTCCCTACTTTTCTATCTTGATACTATCCCTAAGTCCCAGGTCTTCCAGTACCTGACGTAGATCGGCCTCCATACTTTTTGTACCCACACGGTTCCAGATTTCGGAAGGAATTGTACCCCGGAGGTGGAAAGTTTTAGTGCCAATAGGGATTCCAACCTCAGTCCTATCCCCTCCTTCCTCAGGAACTCCTGAAGAGTATGGTGGCTCCACCACAACGGGAGCAGGACCAGGCTCACCTGGCGTAACTATACATGGTGTTACCGGCGTCACCTTGAGCCCTTTGGCACGTGCCTTGTTCAGCAGGAAGACTCCGGCCTCAAAGGATATTTCATCGGGAGGCACCGGCTCGGAAAACCACACCCTCGTATAGGTACCATCCGGCTTCTGACCGGATGCCAGTCCGAACTCCCCCCACCCTACAAACTCAACGATCTTGTTCCTGAGGATCGTATCGGGATCGAGTAAACGGGTCAGCGCCCCGTTAAGAAAACTCTGCCGCAGGCTCGGCAATGGCCATGCCCCGGATTCCTTCAAGGCAGGCGGCCAGTTACGGTCGATATAACCAGAGCCCACAGACTCATTGAGGAGGGCCTGAGATTTTAATGCCAGGATGATCCTTCCACAGAGGGTCTCACCACTGCTGGCATGCCCGGCACTCAGGTCAATAATCTTAAGACCATCTGATTCCCGGGTGTCTGCCAGCACTACAAATCGATAGGCACCCCTAAGGCGAACCGGAGTTCCGGCAGGTGAGCCACCCTGTCCACCTGACCACCTGACGACTCAAATAAAATGGTGGTGGCCACCCACTGATGAATGTGATGGAGGGGGCCTTTTGTATCTGCATCGAGCACCCGTGTATGAGACTGCTCTCCTGCGATATCTGCATTGATGGCGGCCACGAGACGGGGTCCCCCGAGCTGGCCAAGGATAACCCCGCAGAATTCCGGCGCATCAAGTGGGGTGGAGGGGTAAATCAGTGGCTCCCGGCGGACCCTCTGGTATCCCGCCCGACAGGCCCAGGAGACCCAGTGGGCCAGCATGGCCAGCGTTCCACGTGTCTGCTGATACTGGGGAAGCGCCTGCCACTTTCGCTGAAAGACGGAGAGGGTCGCAGGATGAATTGGCAATGAGGTCCTTTGCCACCCGGCGGACGACTTTCGTGATCCTGTCCTGCCACTGGATGTCCCAGTCGGTTATCTCCACCTGGCTGCGGGGAAGGCTGATCACCGCAGCCCCCCGCGTGGTACCGGTCATAGCCACCGTCAGGTTCTGGATAAAGGCATGAAAATTTTCAGCAAAATTCCTGTGTCTGTTGAAAAAATTGAGCACTTCGTCAAAGAGGATCAGGACGGAACCACCGGCTGCCTGAAACAGCCGCCCGAGGGCCTCAGTCCCCGGCGGCGTGGTCAGGGCAGCAGGCCCCAGGGCTGCCGCATCGGCCTCCCCGGCAAGACTGCTGATGCCCGCCTCATGGATCAATCCCTTTACTTCTTCGAGAGGGGCAACAACCCCGTTGTTTTCGACAAGATGGTAGAGCGCCGTTAACGTATGGGTTTTGCCACCCCCGAATTGGGTAATCAGGGTGAGTACCGGCGCGGTATTCTCCGTCTTTCCAGTGAGACGCCGAAGAACCATCCCTGCATATTCACGGAGGGCGCGTGTAAAACAGGTCCTGGCGAAGAATTGAACCGGGTCCCGGTAATCGAGAGGCGCTGTCCTGGCCACGACCTGCTCCAGGGCGATGGCGAATTCATCCGGGTTGAACGAGCGGCCTTCCCGAACTTCCTTTCTTAGTACGGCAACCTTATACCAGGGTTCCATTATTTCCGCCTCCGTTGCATCTTCTCAATATGCTCAGGTTTTGGCATACAACACCTTACCTTCATGGGCCGCCGGCCATTCTATCGTGCCGACCACCTCCTTGCGCCATTCGAACTCAGCCGCGTCGCTTACAATGACATCCTTTGGCAGCCGGATATCGTGCAAAGCGGAGCGTATTTGAAGTTGCATTTTCCGTTTCGCCCCGCTGAGGCGCATCACAATGAGAAGATCCACATCGCTGTCAGGTCCGGCAGTGCCCCGTGCGTAAGAACCAAATAGGATCACCTTCTCAGGGTTAAACCGTTCT
>JAHFEQ010000018.1:5515-29711 GCA_023248395.1 Nitrospirota bacterium | reverse complement strand
TGGAATACGATTACAGGACAGTTTGAATATAACGCCTGGAAGGAGGAATACAGTGACGCCAACAAGGGCGATAAAGAGCCTAAAGGGTGGTATACCAGGCCGGTTACTTCCTGGCCGGACCCGATATAGAGCCGGTAGTCCGCTATGAGGTCTATGACCAGGACTCCAACAGCGATGATAAGCAGGAGGAGACAACTACCCTGGGTGCGAACTGGTATGGGATGGGACACAGCTTTAAGGTCGGTGTGAACTGGGTGCACACAGAGTATGATACAAACGCAAGCGGGCATCTTGCCAATGATGACAAAAAAGATGTCTACCAGGTTCAGGCGCAGTTATATTTCTAACACGGTTACGGAATCATATAAATCCAACAGTAAGGAGGAAAAAATGAAAGAGAAGATCGTACTTATCATGACAATGATTGCCGTATCTGCAGCTGTATCAGCCCACGCGGCACAGCTCATCAAGATAGATGGTTCCTCTACTGTCTATCCCATCACCGAAGCAGTGGCTGAGGAATTCCAGAAAGGTGAAAAAGGAAATACAAAGGTGACCGTCGGTATCTCCGGCACCGGCGGCGGCTTTAAAAAGTTCTGCGTCGGCGAGACAGATATCAGCGATGCCTCAAGGCCGATCAAGCCCACGGAGGTTGAACTCTGCAAGAAAAATGGTATAGAATACATCGAACTCCCGGTGGCCTACGACGGTCTCGCGGTCATAGTCAATCCGAAAAACACCTGGATTGATTATATGACGGTAAAGGAGTTAAAGAAGATGTGGGAGCCTGAAGCCCAGGGGAAGATCACAAAGTGGAGTCAGGTCCGTCAAGGATGGCCTGATAAGGAGATTCACCTCTTTGGTGCAGGTGTGGACTCTGGAACCTATGATTATTTCACAGAGGCCATCGTGGGTAAGGAGCACTCCAGCCGTGGCGACTACACATCCAGCGAAGATGACAACGTCCTGGTCCAGGGGATAGCCACGGATGCCCTTGCTTTAGGTTTCTTTGGTGTGGCATACTATGAGCACAATAAGGACAGATTAAAACTTGTACCCGTCGATGATGAGAACGATGCAAACGGTAGAGGGCCGATTCTGCCGGAGTATGACAATGTGGTGAAGAGGACTTACCAGCCCCTGGCAAGGCCCATATTCATCTATGTGAACAAGAGGTCTGCTGAGAAGGCAGAGGTCCAGAGGTTTGTTGAGTTCTATATGAAAAGCGATGGAACACTCTCCAGGGAGGTTGGCTACATCACCCTGCCAGACAAGGCCTATGAACTTGCCCTCAGGCGATTTGAGAAACGCACCGCAGGCTCTGTCTTCGGAGGCCACGGTTCCCAGGTGGGTGTAAAGATCGAAGACCTGTTACAAAAGGAATAGGCGGGGGCGAGAAATCCCTGCTCATCAGGTGACCTATACCAAGTTAATGCATAAACAATTTCAGAGGATAAAGGAAAGACTCATCGAGGGGGCGCTCTTTCTGAGTGCCCTCTTTTCCATTTTTGTAACTGTTGGTATCATCGCCGTCCTCTTCTTTGAGACCTTTGAGTTCTTTAAAGAGGTCTCCATCATAGACTTTCTTACAGACACCCAGTGGACGCCGCTCTTTGCTGAAAAGCACTTCGGTGTCCTCCCCCTTTTTTCAGGCACCTTTCTGACCACAGCCATCGCGATCATCGTTGCCCTCCCTATTGGTCTGATCAGCGCGATCTATCTGAGTGAATATGCATCTGGGAGGATAAGGACGATGCTTAAGCCGGTCTTAGAGATACTGGCGGCAGTGCCGACCGTAGTGTACGGGTATTTTGCCCTCCTCTTTGTAACCCCGCTGCTGCAAGGACTTATTCCGGCCCTGGCTGGATTCAATGCACTGAGTCCTGGGATTGTTATGGGGGTCATGATCATCCCGATCGTATCCTCTTTGAGTGAAGACGCCATGCATGCCGTGCCTATGGGATTACGGGAAGGGGCCTATGCACTGGGAGCTACAAGGCTTCAGGTAGCCACGCGGGTTGTTGTTCCTGCCGCATTTTCCGGCATAGCCGCATCCTTTATATTGGGCATATCGAGGGCAGTAGGGGAAACAATGATTCTTGCTATTGCCGCAGGCCAGCAGCCGAGGCTGACACTGAATCCTTTGGTCCCTGTAGAGACGGTAACTGCCTACATCGTTCAGGTGAGCCTGGGAGATACTCCAACAGGGACTATAGAGTATAAGACCATCTTTGCGGTAGGCATAAGTCTATTCGTGGTTACCTTTGTATTAAATATGGTAAGCTACTGGCTCAGAAAGAGATTCAGGGAGGTGTATGAGTAGGAAGGTTTTCAATAAATGGTTTGATAAGGCCTTTTTCATTCTGGGTTTCCTCACCACCTTGGTTGGCTTGGCAGTCCTTTTGGCCCTTATACTGGATGTCCTTGCGGACGGCCTCGGCAGGCTCGGCTGGCAGTTTTTGACAAACTACCCCTCAAGGAAACCAGAAGAGGCGGGGATCCTCTCTGCATGGGTAGGGACTGTATGGCTTATGGCGCTAACGGGGCTACTGGCCATTCCTGTCGGGATTATGGCAGCCATATATTTAGAGGAGTATAGTAAAAAGAACTGGCTGACAAACCTCATCGAGATCAATATCGCAAACCTTGCCGGTGTCCCATCTATTATCTATGGCCTTTTAGGACTGGGTCTTTTTGTGAGGGCAATGGGGCTGGACAGGAGCGTTATTTCCGGCTCTGCGGCACTTTCCATTCTCGTAATGCCAATCGTCATCATGTCTACACGGGAGGCGCTTAGGGCCATTCCTTCTTCGATAAGAGAGGCTTCATTTGCACTTGGGGCTACAAAGTGGCAGACGATAAGACATCAGGTTGTACCTGCAGCAATGCCTGGTATTATGACAGGAATTATACTCGCGATGTCCAGGGCTGTTGGGGAAACGGCTCCGCTTATCACTATTGGTGCGCTTACCTATGTGGCATTTTTACCAACCAGTCCCATATCATCTGAGTTTCCCTTTATAAGCTTTCAGGGCCTTTTTGACCCTTTTACAGTTTTGCCTATTCAGATATTTAACTGGGTATCGAGACCGCAGAAAGGTTTTTTTGCAGATGCCGCTGCAGCCATTATTGTGCTTTTGGCCATCACGTTCGTTATGAATGGTCTGGCCGTGTGGATCAGGCACAGGTATCAGAAGGGGATAAGGTGGTGAGAGTTTTAAGAATGCGGAATGTAGAGTGCGGAATGGGAATTTATAAGTATGGCTTTTAAAATTAGAGATGTCAATGCCTTTTATAATGAAAAGCAGGCGTTAAAGAGCGTGAACCTTGAGATACAGGAGTGTTCCGTTACAGCGATTATCGGTCCCTCCGGGTGTGGAAAGAGTACATTTATCCGGTGCCTGAACAGGATGAACGATCTTGTCCCGATGTTTCGCGTAGAGGGCGAGATGCTCTATAACGGGATGAATATCTATTCAAGGGATTTGGATATTACCGAGCTGAGGAGGCGTATAGGGATGGTCTTTCAGAAACCCAATCCCTTTCCAAAGAGTATCTATGAAAATGTTGCCTATGGTCTCAGGATTCAGGGTATAAACAAAAGGAATATTCTCCATAAGGTGGTAGAGGAGAGTCTAAGAAAGGCTGCCCTCTGGGAGGAGGTCAAGGACAGGCTCAATGCAAGCGCTCTGACCCTTTCCGGGGGACAACAACAGCGGCTCTGCATAGCAAGGGCGATCGCAACAGAGCCAGAGGCGATTCTCTTTGATGAACCATGCTCAGCCCTCGATCCGGTTGCCACAGCAAAGATAGAGGACTTGATCACAGAACTGAAGAAGGAATATACTGTCGTTATAGTCACCCACAATATGCAGCAGGCGGCGAGGGTATCGGAGTTTACAGGATTCTTCATGATGGGGGAGTTGATAGAGTTTAATATTACTAGGAAGATATTTACAGCCCCTTCGAATAAGATGACAGAAGACTATATTACAGGGAGATTCGGATAAATGCGGAGGATTCATCGATGACCAGAGAGGCTTATCACAAGTCGTTAAAGGATGTGCAGGATGAAGTGCTTAAAATGGCAGATATGGTTGGCAAGGCGTTGAAGGATTCCATGGAGGCGCTTAAACAGAGAGACCTTGAGGTCTCTAAGAGGATCATAGAAAATGATGTCCTGATCAACAGAATACGCTTCGATATAGAGGATAAATGCCTCCTCCTTATTGCCACTCAACAGCCGATGGCGGTTGATCTCAGGATGCTGGCGGCAGTGATCAATATCATAACCGACCTTGAACGCATCGGTGACCATGCAGAGGGGATTGCCAAGATAAATATTTCAATTGGCACGGAGCCGATGGTAAAACCCCTTGTCGATATACCGAGGATGGCTGAAAAAGGGATCTCTATGCTGGACAGGTGCATGAAGGCCTTTGTGAACAGGGATATCGAGGCAGCCAGGGCGATATGTAATGAAGATGATGAGGTGGATGCGCTCTATGACCAGACCTACAGAGAGCTCCTGCTGGTCATGATAGAAAACCCCAGGACTATCCAGGGGGCCACTTATCTCATATGGGCCGCCCACAATCTGGAAAGGACCGCAGACCGGGTGACCAATATTGCTGAGAGGATCGTATTTATGGTGACCGGGAAGATGGAAGAGATGAACGTATCGAAGTATTAGGTGATATGAAACAAAAGATCTTAGTCGTCGATGATGAAGTAGATATCCTCACCCTCCTTCAATATAATCTTGAAAAGAGCGGTTTTAGGGTCATCTCTGCAAAGGACGGCCCTGAGGCCATTGACCTTGCCAGAAGGGAAAAGCCCGACCTCATTATCCTCGACATCATGCTTCCGAGCTTGGCTGGGACAGAGGTTTGCAAGGCTATCAGGAACCAGGACCCTACAAGTCATATCCCTATCATCATGCTCACTGCAAAAAGTGAAGAGGTGGACAGGATCATCGGCCTGGAACTCGGTGCGGATGATTATATCACAAAGCCCTTCAGCCCGAGAGAGCTCATATTGAGGGTGAAGGCGGTATTAAAGAGGGGACAGAAAAAAGAAAAGGTTCATACCGTAACCGCCGGACCTATTCATATTGATGTAGATAAATTTTCAGTGACAGTGAATGGCAGTCCCGTAACCCTTACTGCGACAGAGATTAAACTCCTGATAGAGTTGATAAGGTCTGACGGCGGGGTCTTGTCAAGGGAGATATTGCTGGACAGGGTCTGGGGGACGGAGTGTTATGTAACAGACAGGACAGTCGATACCCATATCCGGAGGCTCAGAGAAAAGCTGGGGAAGGCTGCTGAATATATAGAGACTGTACGGGGATTCGGATACAGGTTTCGGGAGGAAGTATAGAGGTATTTTCAGATGAAACAGACGCTACTGGAGATTGTTGTCCGGGAGATGCAGCAGGGCACTGTCATTATTGATGACAAAGGAAATATCCTTTACTCAAACCCTTTTTTTCGAAAGACCTTTGCGATCCATCAGCCGATTGATGGGATAAAACTTTCTGATGTGGTGTCAGACCAGGTCCTATTAACCACTGTAGACTCTGTCCTCTCTTCAGGAAACAGGCAGCCGAAGGAGGTTACTCTTCAGGGCACGGGGAACCAGGTGCTCGAATTAAGGCTTGTACCCTTCTCCCGGAATGGACTGAACGGAGTAATCGGTTTCTTTCACGATGTGACCGAGGAAAAGAGGGTGGAGGCCATCAAGAGGGACTTTGTGGCGAATGTGTCCCATGAACTCCGTACACCGTTGGCCAGCATAAAGGGTTATGCTGAGACATTGTTGGATGGAGGGATGAATGATCAGGCCGTACTGAAGAACTTTCTCACCATCATTGACCGACATGCCAATAGAATGACCGCTCTTATTGAAGACCTCCTGACCCTCTCTATGCTGGAGTCGCACCAGATCCCCCTGAAATTTGAACCCGTGGATATCAGAGGCATGATAGCGAATATTATCCATGGTTTTGAGAAACAGGCGAAGGATAAAGGGATAGAGCTTGTTTTTGAATGCGGAATACGGGGTGCGGAGTGCGGGATAAAGGTCAGCATCTCAAATGGAGATCTCCTGATAGTTATGGGAGACAAGGTCCGGTTGGAACAGGTCATCGTCAACCTGGTGGATAATGCCATAAAATATACGAATAATGGCACTGTAAGGATTTCCGCTAAAAGGATAGATAATATGCTGCAGGTGGATGTCCAGGATACCGGTATAGGCATTCCTGAGAAGGACATCCCGCGGATATTCGAAAGGTTCTACAGAGTAGACAAGGGAAGGAGCAGGGAGCTCGGTGGTACCGGCCTCGGCCTTGCCATCGTAAAGCATATCATACAGAGTCACAACGGCAAGATCTGGGTGAATAGTAATGTGGGGAAAGGAACCACGTTCCGTTTCCTGCTGCCGATAGCATCATAACAGCATGGTTTTATTTACTCTTTTCCGAAGAGTGGACGCAGGACCTCTATCGCCTTCCTGAGATTCTTTTTGCTAAGGTTGCTTAGAAGTTGCAAGAGATAAAAACGAAAGGCATAGTATTCGGTATCCTGTTGTTTGCCCCTGGCTGATAACAACAACTCCTCAGGGGAGACATTCAGTGCCTGGGCAATGAGAAAGATAGTGCTTAGCCCTGGATCCCCCCTCCCGGCCTCTAACTCCTCAATATCTTTTTCCGAGAGTCTGATCCTGTAGGCCAGCTCTTCTCTGGACAGCATCTTTTGTTTTCTGAAGATACGGAGCTGTCGTCCAAATCTTTTTATAAATAAAGTCTCTCCTGGCATTGTTTATTTCCTATACAACAATTATTTAGTATCTGTCAACCATTTATTGCAATTTGTATATTGTAGATTTTGCACCCCCCACCTTGTATTGTGTTTAGTACACTCCTTATAAAATGTGGCAATGCAGGGGTCTCTGAATGTATAGCATAAAGGACCGTAAGTTTATCGGTGTAAAGATAAGGGATAGGCGGACGGAGTTAGGGTTAACCCAAGAAGAGTTGGCAGAGGTAATCGGGGTTACTTATCAACAGCTCCAGAGATATGAAAATGGAAAGAGTTCCCTGAATACTGACAGATTACAAGCCATATCCAATGCCCTTGATGTTCCCATTACATACTTTTTCCAGGAGCCAGGAGAAGGCAAGATAAAGATTACGGAGAGTGCATATCCCTATATATCTCCGGAAGAGAAGAAATTTGTGAGATATCTGAGAAAGATAGAAAATGAAGAGTATAAAAAAGGCATATTTGTTTTCATGCAACTGGCGGCCAGTAAAAAGAATAAATAACCCGATTTAAATCAGGCCTGATAAGCAATATAGGATGGGATGATTTTGCAAGGCCGGTAAGATCGTTTGACTTTCCGCAGGTTTTCAAGTCCGGAGTCACTGAGTGTATTTATATATGTATACCCTTCCATTTCCCTGCAAAACTCTCTGAATATAAATTGGGCAAGCCCCTTGATGTCGGGATTGGTTATCTCCATCAATATATAGAAGATATCCCCGCCCCTTTCAGATCCAAAGATATAGCCCTCTACCTGTTCATTGATTCGGACAACACGCCCTGTCACGTGAAGCGACGTATAGTGTTTCACTGCCTGTTTGTGTGCACGGGATGAGTCTTCCAACAGGGCATGATAAATGGGGTCATCAAACTTTTTCCCCTTCTCTCTTTTCCATTCATCATATAACCTGATACAGCCATTGACAAAGGATGCCTGAAAGGGTTCATAGCGATACCGGTAGTGTTTCTCAAAATTATTGCACATGGCCCTCTTTGACTTGTACAGCTCACCCTTTAAGCTGGCAAGGTCCTCACGGGTATATAGATATTCCGGCTCACCTGGTCTGATGTCATAACCTGAAGAGGTAAAGGATCCTATCTGGCGTTCATCGATATTCTCTATACGGGAGACGGCCTTATTATGATTAACCAACTCCATAATGGTAAAAACCTTCCGCATGATCTTGGAAAACCTTTCCCCCTCACCTTTGTCCTCCCTCCTGGGGGGGGAGGATAGAGAGGTGGGAGGTATAGGCATGTAGATGTAATCATTGTAGTGCGCAAACAGGCAAAGGTAATCATCGATAATCCCCCAATGGAAATGGAAGATATCATGCCAGATGTAGTGGCTGACAAAGGCATAGGCAGAGAGCATCGTCTCTTTTGAACAGAGGATACTATCGATGAAGGGCCTGTCTGCTATCCTCAGAGGTCTGAGGCCAAATTGATGCAAGTCCATTAAAATTTACTGGTCAGAGTCTTTAAGGCTACTACTGGAATAACATCGTCTTGATAAGGACCTATAAGGCCCTTATTTGTGGAAAGAATGTCTAAAAGGGGGGGGGATTCAATAGCGTCTGCAATCTCCCCGGAGGCCTCTTTGATGAGGGAGTCTTCCTGATGCTTGCGAACGTATGGACACTTTGTGTCTATGCCCAACACTATCTCTTGGCCGGCAGCGTCCCACATGATTGCAAAGGGGTATAACATACAGTCAACCGGCCGGATATCATATATTTTGCAATGTGCTGCTGTTGGATCAAAGGCGGGACATATAAACCCTTCTTTATATGGAGTGAGGGTTATCTTGCAGCTATTAAAAGGGGGTAAGGGGGGATTCTTTTCCCTGGCTGCGTTCATCTCATCTTGAGTAAAGCAAGGGGCAAGGAAACTATCCTTTTCTGGAAACCGGCAGCACACGTCACAAGAAAAACACCACTCGTCAGGTACAACTTGTCTAAACCCTATCCTATCCTTTTGTCTCAGGTTCATCATGTCTTAAAAGTTTTGCAAAGAGGAGAGAGTTTTCTATGGCAATCCCGATATGGCTTCCTATAGAGAGGAGCAGATCTTCTTCCCGTGAGGTTAGAGCCCGGATATTCTTATACACAAGATACATGATCGCCAGCACCTTATCCTTTGATTTTAAGGGGATCCCAACAATGGCAAGACAGTCCTCTTCAGGAAGGGTAATCCCCTCGATTCGCTCATCGACTGAAATATTCTCAGAGGTCCACATCTTTCCACTGCTGATGATCTTATCCCCGATATACTCAAATAGTTCGGAGAATTTCTGTTCCCGTTCAGGATTTAAATCTATGCCCATAGACGCTACAATCGCAAAACGCCGCCTCCTGTTGTCCAGCATCCATATCACACCGGAATCTGCCTTCATCACTTCGATCAGGGTCTTTAATGACTCAGAGAATGTTCTCTCAAGATCAAGAGACTGATTTAGAGTGGAGACCACCGAGTAGTGTATCGATATCTCCTCATTCCTCTGTTCAAGTTCCCTTGTACGTTCCTTGACCATCTCTTCCAGTTTTATATAAAAGAGTTTTAGCTTTGAGGCCATGTCATTGAATCTTGCCGCAAGGTCCTCTATCTCATCCCCTGTCTTAATTGAGATCCTGTAGTCAAGATCACCTGTGCCGATAAGGTCTGCCCCCTTCTGCAATTCTTTGACAGGCTTTACTATCTTCCCCGCGTTTAAGTAACCCAGGATGATGATCAGACAGGCACCGATCAATCCGGCGATTCCTATCCTGATAAGGAGAGAAAATACCGGCATAAACGTTTCACTCGGGTCCTGACTTGTAAACACATACCAGCGTCTTCCGCCGAGATTATCCTTCCCAAGGGTATAGGTAATCTTTACCGGGGCAAAGCCTACGATCGATTCCCTCCCCGGAAAGTGAACATCCGAGGTAGTAACAATCCAGCCAGACTGCTCCTTTGAGATCTCTTTCACCAATCCTTTATCAAGTCTATGCTCTTTTATACCAAAAGCCGGACAGAAGAGAAGTTCCCCCTCAGAGTTTGCAAGCATTACATGGTCTGTTTCCCCTACCTTTGCCGTAGTAATCGCCTTAAAAAAGATATCCACATTGTGTGACATGAGGATGACCCCTATCGCCCTTCCCCCTTTCATAACAGGGGTAGCGATATCAAAGGTCCTGATTCCAAACTCTTCATTGACATAGATATCACTGACATAAACAGCCCCGATTCCATTATTGTAAGCGGCCCTCCACCACTTCTGATCCCCATAATAGTAATGTTTAGGTTTAGCCGTGGCTGCAACGACTGCCCCTCTTTCGTTGGTCACTAACAGGATGTTGTGAATACCTTGCTCAGCGCCTGCCATAAAGTCTTTAAGAAAATCCGTTGCCCTGTTATTTAAGACTTCAAACAGGTAGGCGTTTACACCCACTGCACCTGTCCATCGATCCTCTATCTCGAGGACCCTCTTTCCAATGGCTTCATCTGTCTCTCCTTCATAGATAAGGTTTGAGGCCTCGATTGCGGAGAGGACACTGTTGGCAGAGGAGAGGAGTTTGGACTCTTCGAGATGGTGTGCAATCGAGAGATCTATATTACTGCTGACCGTCTCAGCGAGTTCACGGAATGTTCCTCCTATCGTCTCCTTAAGAGTGGCCTTACCCGTAAAATATATAAGGCCGAGCACCATAACCCCTGCAAAAAAGCTTACAGCAAGGGTTGACAGTATAAGCCTTTTCTGAAGCCCTGCCCTCTTTTGTCCTCGTTCCATAGTCTTCACTTTATTTTACCTTACCGGTATTCATGGTTCTCTCACTAAAGATCTTATCGTTCAGGCCCGTATCTATCTCTACATCACTAATGCTCAGCATCGTTTGTACACCCGTCTTGGCGTTTGTGATGACCACCTTTTCCCATACATAGGCCGTTTTAACCTGCTTCCAGGTGATAAGCTGCGTTTTCTGTAATGTTCCGTCAGTAGAGTAATAGTCAAGCCGCTCCTTAAGAAAATTATCCTTGTTTATCCATTTGACGACCTTACTGTAGTTGTAATTTCTATTGCTTTCCTTTGGGGTGCTCTCTATGACATAGTACTGCTGATTTTCTATCGTCTCTTCCCGTAAAAGATTGTGTTTGTCAAGGCTGATGTCTCTGGGTATCATGTCCGCGGGTTTCAGGTTTGAGCCACTGAATATCTCATCCGGATGTTCTGGCAGCTTTTGAACCTTCCTGAGGATAGGCAGATAGATCCACAGATCCTCCGGCTTATGTTTAGAGGTCTTATAGGTCCACACCATAAAGGATGTTCCGGTCGTATCCGGAGGATATTCATGAAATACCAGAACCTTTGAGTCCACATTCGGATCAGTAGGGTAGTTCTTCCAGTACCGTCTTAAAACCACCTTTCTCTCCCCGCCATCAGGCTCCCTTATGGTAAAGGTGAGCTTAGACTGCTGATCCATGCCTGGGTACACATCTTCTGATTTCTCCACGATCTGGTCGGCCGTCAGCTCACTATATCCTGCTGATGGGATTATCATTGAGAGACCTAAGATACTAATGAACAACCACATCCCTATAAATAATCTTACTTTTATTGCCACTGATACAATCCCCTTTCTTAAGGTAAATAAAATCGCCATATTGTAACTTAATATTTATTTATTTACAATAACCTTTCGTCTGCTGCGATCAACAAAATATCTTTCCATGCGATATCTTTCTCTGCTACAACCTCATAGGCATAGGAATCAAAAGGTGGGCCAAGTCTCTTTATCCTTTCTACGGTATCCTCCCACCGCATCGTGCAGCCGATGGCCCTGACCTTATCGGCATCCTCTAATAAAAGTCCTATTTTAATATCCCCTTCTGAGGCCTCATTATTTTTTCTCTCGACCTCTTTGATAACATCCTCGACCGTATCCTGTACCTTATCATCAAGGGTTGTCCGCACCTCGCGTCCTACATCATAGAGGAGATGCGGGCCGATGGTCTTAACCAGATATCCCTCGATCAATCGTACATAACAGGGCAGGTTGTTATTCACATCATAGTGCCTGTGCAGGCCAATATGCCGGAATCGCTTATGGGGTTTATCCCGTCTCATCTTTATAATATCTGAAATGGCCGTATCATACTCCTCTTGTGTAATAAGATGATGCCTTAGCATAAGCAGCAGTACCAGCCGCTGTCTTTTAGTGACTCTGTCCATCATTTTATAGGGATTATAGTAGGCCGGATTCCGAAGCATTGCCGTGAGAAAGGCGGCCTCTGCGATGTTAACCTCATCCGCATGTTTGTCTAAATAAAATCTGGAGGCCAATTCTATCCCATAGATACCATAACCCCAGCCCACCTCATTGAGATAAATCTCTAAGATCCTATCCTTGGGAAGTAAGGACTCGATCCTTTTGGCCAGAAAATATTCTTTGATCTTACGTGCCAGGGTCTTCTCTCTTGAGAGGTACACATTCTTTGCCACCTGCTGGGTAATAGTACTTCCACCTCTTACCCATTGCCAGCTTTGCAAATTATCCTTGATAGATTCCCAGGTCTGTCGATAGTCTATCCCGCCATGTTTTAAAAAATAGGGGTCTTCGGTGGCAATAATAGCCTTCTCTATGGTCTCAGATATGTGGGTGAGACTGACCCATATCTGGTTTTTGTCTTCATAAAGATAGGCCAGGATATCCCCATCCCTGTCGTAGACCATGGTAACCGCATGCGGGGTAAAATCTCTTATCGCCCGATCATCAGGGAGTTCCTGCAATAAGTTATAGACCCAGAGCGTTATAGCTATGACTGAGGTTAACAGTATTATTAAACCCGTTTTCATCACGATGCCCTATTATAAATTGATTTCAGGGATTTTAGAATAGGATTTTCTATTACTTGACATGCATATATATTTAGTACATATTAATACATATGAAAACTACACTGAATATAGACGATAAAATATTTAAAAAGGCATCTGAACTTACCGGTGTCAATGAAAAAACGTCATTGGTGCGATTAGGGCTGGAAGCTTTGATTGCTCGTGAAAGTGCAAGGAGACTTGCAGAGCTTGGTGGAACAGAGAAGTCGATACGCCCTGTTCCGAGAAGACGTGTTGGGTAGTAATTAAGCATGGTTCTTGTTGACACTTCAATTTGGATATCTCACTTCCGGGAAGGCAATTCATACCTTAAAAAGTTGTTGCTGGATGAATCTGTTGTTTGTCATCCTTTCATCATTGGTGAATTGGCCTGCGGACATATCAAGAATAGAAAAGAGATTATTTCATTACTCCAGGCTCTTCCACAGGCACAGACTGCAGAGAATGATGAAATTCTACAGTTTATTGAACATAAAAGACTAATAGGTTTAGGAATAGGTCTTATTGATGTGCATTTATTAGCCTCTTCACTATTGTCAAATGTGCTTTTTTGGACGGCAGATTCACAGTTGCGTACAACTGCTTCCAGGTTGAACGTCCTTTATAAATAAACCTTTTGCCTCCTTGACATTCTACGCTTTGTAGAATATATTGTGTCTATATGCGGTTTTTACTTTTATTTCTTACTTCTAACTTCTTACTCCTGACCTCTTTCTTAGTCCCTGCCCCGGCTTTTGCCCAGGATATGCTATCTCTCAAAAGTATTATTGAGGAGGCAAGGGATTATAACCCAGAGATACAGGCTCTGCGCCAGAATATAAAGGCTAAGGAGGCCAGGATCAAGGTGGAAGGGGTGCTTGACGACCCCTCCTTCCGTATAGAGATGGAGGACCTCTCAAAGGAAAACCCGTTTCCAACCCCTGGCAATGCCATGCAGACGAAGTATGGTATCAGCCAGATGTTTCCTTATCCGGGCAAGCTCTCCTTGCAAAGAGATGTCAGCCTTACAGAGGTCTCCATGGCAGAGGCGGAGTTAAAGGATAAGGAGATTGAGATAGTGACTATGGTCAAAGAGACCTATTATGACTATCTCTTTATCTCCGGGTCCCTAAAGAGTGTGAAAGAGATTAAAGAACTCCTTTCCAATATGACGAGGATTGCGGAAATTAAATACGCCACAGGTCAGGCATCCCAGCAGGATGTGATTAAGGCGCAGGTAGAGTTAACGATGCTCATCAGTGAGATCACTAATCTCGAGGCTGAAAAGGAGGTTATCCAGGCAGAACTCAAGGCGCTTTTAAATCGCCCCCAGGAAATGCCTCTTTTAGAACCTTCAGAGATACCCAGGAAAAAGGTAGATATAAGGATTGAAGAGCTTACAGAAAAGGCCCTTGAGATCAACCCAGCCCTGCAAAAGATGCGGTATGAAATCAAAGCGAATCAGATCGGGGTTGAGCTTGCCAAGAAGAACTACTATCCCAACTTTATGGTCGATGTGGCACCGATCCAGAGAAATGGCAGATTCGATGCCTGGGATGCCATGTTTCAAATCAATATCCCGATATGGCGGAGTAAGTATGATCACCAGGTGGGTGAGGCTATGAGTATTACAGAGGCCTCCAGAGCTAAACTCAAGGCTGAAGAAAACATCAAGGCTGCTGAAGTCAAGGAGGGGGTGGTCAAGGTAGAGACCGCTGATAAGATCCGGGTGCTCTATGAGACGAGCCTCCTTCCGCAGGCAGAGTTCTCCCTGGACTCGGCACTTAAAAATTATCAGACCGGGAAGATTGATTTCCTTACCCTGCTGGACACTGGAAGGGTATTAAAGAAGACGAGGATCGATTACCTGAGTTCCCTGGCTATATACTACAAGAGGATCGCCTCTTTAGAGCGTGTTGTAGGGGAGGAGCTTTTGGAGGAATAGGATAAGATGAAAAAAAGATTGATCGACCTGTTGATTGTTTTCCTTATAGGCACCATTATCGGGCTTGGTATATTTTACAGAGAATATCTGTCAACCGCTTTAAACCTTTTTAAAAAGGAAGAAGTTTCGCCAAGGACAGGGAAAAAGGTCCAGTTCTACCGTCACCCTATGAATCCTACGGTGACATCCCCAACCCCGAAGAAGGACGAGATGGGGATGGACTATATCCCGGTCTATGAAGAAGCTGGAGTATCTGAGGAATCGCCAGGGACAGTTGTGATAAGTCCTGAGAAGATCCAGAAGACGGGGGTCAAGTCAGAGGAGGTCATCAAGCGAACCCTTAGACGCACGATCCGTACTGTTGGCAGGGTTGATCACGATGAGGCGAGGGTCTATGACATCAATACAAAGATAGGCGGGTGGGTGGAAAAACTTTATGTAAACAGGACGGATCAGATGGTTCATCCTGGTGAAAAACTTCTTGAAATTTACAGTCCTGATCTTGTCTCTGCTCAGGAGGAGTTTCTCCTCGCTTTCAGTGCCATTGAAAAGATGAAGGACAGCCCCTATCCAGAGGTAAAAGGGGGGGCAGAATCTCTTTTAGAAGGGGCCCGGCAGAGGCTCAAATACTTAGATATCTCAGATGACCAGATCAAGAGGCTTGGGGAGGATGGAAAGATTACAAGGACCATGACCATCTATGCTCCTGTCCACGGTATTGTGACAGAAAAGATGGTCAATGAAGGGATGAAGATAGAGCCTGGTGAGATGCTATACAAGATCATAGATCATTCCGTGGTATGGGTATACGGCGAGGTGTATGAATATGAGCTGCCATTTATAAAGATTGGCCAGAAGGCAAGAATTATCCCTTCTTACACCCCGGCAAAGGAATATACCGCCAGTATTAATAATATCTATACCCATTTCGGGACTGTCAGACATGAGGCAGAAAGCAAGATGGAAGAGTCAAGGACTGCCAAGATAAGATTTGAACTCCACAATCCGGAACATAAGCTCAAACTCGGCATGTACGTGAATGTAGAACTCGCTGTTGATGTGGCGACAAATGCCCTTTCTGTGCCGGATTCTTCTGTCATTGACACGGGCACAAGACAGGTAGTTATCGTGGACAGGGGGGATGGCAGATTTGAACCGAGGGATGTTAAGGTTGGCGCCCAGGCAGATGGTTATTATCAAATCCTTTCGGGTGTAAAGGAGGGAGAAAAGGTTGTCACATCCGCCAATTTCCTGATCGATTCTGAATCAAGTTTTAGGGCGGCCCTGCAGGGGATGAAGGGGCACTGATGTTAAAAAGGGTTATTGAACTTTCCATCAAAAACAAATTCCTCATCATCCTCTTTACCCTCTTTGCAATCGGGTGGGGGGGATGGGTTGTCTATCACATACCGCTGGATGCCATCCCCGACCTGTCCGACGTCCAGGTGATTATCTATACCGAATACCCCGGCCAGGCCCCGCAGGTCGTAGAAGACCAGATCACTTACCCGTTAACAACGGCGATGTTGTCTGTTCCGAAGTCAAAGGTGGTCAGGGGTTTTTCATTCTTTGGCGTTTCCTTTGTTTATATCATCTTTGAGGACGGCACGGATATCTACTGGGCAAGGTCAAGGGTTCTGGAGTATCTGAACTTTGCCTCAGGTAAACTTCCCAAGGGTGTCACACCGACACTGGGCCCTGATGCAACAGGGGTAGGATGGGTATTTCAATACGCGCTTGCCGGCAAAGGGTACAACCTTGCAGAACTCAGGACGATCCAGGACTGGTATATACGCTATCAACTTACAAAGGTTCCGGGTGTCTCTGAAGTGGCCTCTATCGGCGGCTTTGTCAAGCAGTATCAGGTGAACATAGACCCCAATAAACTCATTACCTATAACATCTCGCTCAAAGACGTTATTGACTCTATCAAGATGGGGAATATCGATGTGGGTGGGAGGGTCGTGGAACTGGCAGAGCGTGAGTATATGGTCAGAGGTCTCGGCTATATCAAGAATATTCCGGATATCGAGAATATTGTTCTCACGGTTGACAAGAGTGGAACACCCATCCGGATAAAGGATGTTGCGAGGGTGGATCTGGGACCAGATGAGAGGAGGGGGATTGTAGAAAAAGACGGGGAAGGTGAGGTTGTAGGCGGCATCGTTGTCATGCGCTTTGGCGAGAATGCGCTCCGTGTGATAGACGATGTGAAGAAGAAGATAGAGGAGTTAAAACCCGGCCTCCCGCCAGGGGTTCAGATTATAACGACCTACGACAGGAGTGACCTTATCACCAGGGCCATTGATACCCTGAAGGAAAAACTTCTTGAGGAATTCCTGGTCGTTTCTTTGATCTGCATCATCTTCCTCCTCCATTTCAGGAGCGCCCTTGTAGCCATACTCATGCTTCCGGTGGCCATCCTTATCTCCTTTGTCGTGATGTATTATCTGAAGATCAATGCCAATATCATGAGTCTCGGCGGCATCGCTATTGCCATCGGGGCCATGATAGATGGCGCTATTGTCATGATAGAAAACGTGCATAAGCATATAGAACGGGAAGAAGGGAAGAGAGATCACTGGCAGATCGTTCTGGCCGCATCAAAGGAGGTCGGCCCGCCTCTGTTTTTTTCTCTTCTCATCATAACGGTCTCATTTATGCCGGTCTTTACCCTTGAGGCCCAGGAAGGCCGTTTGTTCAAGCCCTTAGCCTATACCAAGACCTTTGCCATGGCCGCTGCGGCCTTTTTATCTGTGACACTGGTGCCTGTACTGATGGGCTTCTTCATACGGGGTCGTATTATTCCTGAAAGGAAAAATCCGATTAGCAGATTTCTGATATGGATATACAGGCCGTGTATCCATCTTGTCCTGAAGACAAAGATTCTGACACCCCTGCTTGCATTAGTCCTTCTTCTTACCGCCATCTACCCTTTGAAGAGATTAGGGTCTGAGTTTATGCCGCCGCTGTATGAAGGGTCTCTGATGTTTATGACGGCAACCCTTCCGGGGGTCTCTGTGACAAAGATCAATGAGATCCTTCAGACAACAGACAGGATTATAAAATCCTTTCCGGAGGTCGAGCAGGTCTTTGGGAAGGTAGGAAGGGCGCAGACAGCAACAGACCCAGCCCCCCTGGAGATGTTTGAAACGATAATAAATCTGAAACCTGAAGGCCAGTGGCGTCCCGGTATGACAGTGGATAAACTTGTTCAGGAGATGAGTGCGGCCCTCGAGATGCCCGGCCTTCCCATCCAGTGGTCAATGCCTATAAAGAACAGAATTGACATGCTTGCAACAGGCATAAGGACGCCTGTCGGTGTTAAGGTATTTGGAAAAGAACTGGAAACCATCGAGAAATTATCCGTGGATATTGAGGCCGCCTTAAAGATGGTCCCGGGGACAGCCAGTGCCTATGCAGAGAGGATTATTGGAGGATATTATGTCGATATCAAAATAAAACGTGAGGAGGCTGCCAGATACGGACTCAGGGTGGAAGATATACAGCAGGTCATTATGTCCGCCATCGGCGGAGAAAATATCACAACAACCGTAGAAGGTTTGGAACGGTATGCTGTGAATGTCCGTTATAAAAGGGAATTAAGGGACAGTGTTGACAAGATCAGCAGGGTACTGGTACCCACGATGATGGGTCAGTACGTTCCCCTGTCTCAGGTGGCAGATATCAGCTTGAGTAAGGGCGTAGCCGGAATCAAGACAGAGAATGCGCTTTTGAATACCTGGATTTTTGTGGATGTCCGGGGAAGAGATATCGGCGGCTACGTGGCAGATGCAAAAAAGACTATACTGGAAAAGGTCAAGTTCCCCCCGGGTTATTATGTAACCTGGAGCGGTCAATATGAGTATATGGCACGGGCCAAGGAGCGCCTTAAATATATTATTCCACTCACCCTGTTTATCATCGTCCTTCTCCTCTATTTCAATTTTAAGTCCATTACAGAGACCCTGATTATCCTTTTAGCGATCCCTTTTTCATTAATCGGGGCCGCCTGGATACTCTATCTCTTAGGCTACAACCTGAGTATTGCGGTCTGGGTGGGATTTATTGCGCTGGCGGGTGTCGATGCAGAAACCGGGATTGTGATGCTGATCTATCTCAAACACGCCTACGAAAGGCGAAAGGAAGAGGGGAAGATGAATACCTGTGAGGATCTTCGTGAGGCGATTATCGAAGGGACTGTCATGAGGGTAAGACCAAAGCTGATGACCGTCACGGCTATTACTGCCGGTCTGCTCCCTATCATGTGGGGGACGGGTACCGGCGCTGATGTCATGAAGAGAATCGCCGCCCCAATGGTGGGAGGCATGGTTACCTCCAGCCTGATGGAACTTCTCGTATTGCCAGCCATATATCTACTCTGGAAGGGATGGAAGATGGAGTAGGCGTCAACTGCTTTACTTATCCGAGAATGTCCTGAGATTCTTTGCGTGTTTCGGATGGCGGAGCTTCCGGAGTGCCTTTGCCTCTATCTGCCGTATCCTCTCTCTGCTGAGCTTGAAGTATGCTGCCACCTCATCGAGTGTATAGCTCTGCGGCTCCCCTATTCCGAATCGCATCCTCAGGATCTTTTCCTCTTTCGGTGACAGAGAGGATAAGGTTTCGCTTATCTGACCGGACAGTTCATTTTTAATAATCTCATCAGGAGGAACCATTGGATGTCTGTCCTCTATAAAATCTTCCAGCGGGGTATCGCCTTCTTCTCCTACAGGTTTTTCAATAGATACAGACTCCTGCATCATTTTAAACAACTCTCTTATCTTTTCAATGGAGAGTCCCATCCTTTCGGACACCTCTTCAGACGTAGGTTCTCTCCCTTTCTCCTGAACAAGGTAATGTGAAGTACGCAGAAGCTTGTTGATAGTTTCGATCGTATGCAGTGGGATACGGATGGTCTTTCCCTGGTTAGCGACAGCCTTCAATATAGACTGGCGTATCCACCAGGTTGCATAGGTAGAGAACCTGAATCCCCTTTGATACTCAAACCTGGCAATAGCCATCATCAGCCCTATATTTCCCTCCTGGATGAGGTCAGGCAAGGGGAGTCCCCGATTCAGGTACTTCCTGGCGATACTTACCACAAGCCGCAGGCTTGCCCTGATGAGATGGTCTTCTACCTCCTTTATTTGGAATTCCAATATATCCAGGGCCTTAACCATCTCCTCAAGATCACACCGGTTCATCTCTATCCGTATTCTCCCGATGACCCTCTCATATAAATTGGCCTCCCTTTCTATATAAACGAGGAGCCGTATAAGCCTCTCTTCGTCCTTTTTCTCCCCCCAGATCCTATTGGCCTCTTCTGTTGCCTCAAGGAGGCCCCTTAACTCCTGCTTGCCCTTGCTTACGAGACCTTCATCATCAAGATCATCAGGTGCCTCTCTACTTTTCCCAGTCTCACTCATTCTGCCTTTCAGGTTATTGATTTCTTCGATGGTTATCCCGGATTTTAAAAGGTCTCTCGCAATGGTGATCTGGTACTGCTCTATCCTTTTAAAAAGCTCAATCTCTTCTTCCCTGGTGAGGAGGGGAGCAGAACGCATCTCCTTTAAGTAGGTCTTTACAGCAGTTTCTTCAGACGGTGGTGTACTGTCGGTGGGTGGCACGTCCATTATATATCTCCGGTAAAGGCTATTCTTGTCTTTTTTATTATACCTTCATCAGCAGTGCATTCACAAGCTAAGAGGATGTTTCGCCGATACAGGGGCTAATCAAAAAACTTGACAAAAGCAATGTTTGGGAATAAAATCCCAAAAATGATGTCCCCCTAATGGGAGCCGCCAAAGTGAATAGGTAACTTTGGCGGCTTTTTATTGGGCTTTGAAACCGGGTTTCTACTCTATGAGAAAGGATAATAGAAACAGTAAAATTTTTGAATGGTTTCTGATAGTTACAGCAATAATTATCTTATGTAGTGGTGGTTATGAGAGCTATATGCAGAGGTATAGGCCTGATTATAGTATTTTGAATTACTTGCACCGGTACAGCCTTCTGAAAGAATATCCAGTGATATATGAGCCAGGCAAAGGGATCTGGCACCACCTGGGGTGGGCAGGCAGCGGCATGATGGTCATTATGATGCTCTACAGCGTGAGGAAGAGGGTTACCTTATTCCGCTCTATGGGTTCCTTAAGCCAGTGGCTGTCGGCCCATATGTTCTTAGGCGTCATGGGGCCCATTTTAATAACCTTTCATACCACCTTTAAGTTCGGTGGGATCATCGCTACAAGTTTCTGGTCTATGATATTGACCATGATCTTCGGGATATTGGGGAGATATATCTATGTCCAGATCCCGCGAACCCTGGCAGGCACTGAACTCGCGGTACGGGATATAGAGCAACTGATAGAAACTATTGATAGGCAATTAGGCGAATATTCAGGTGGAATTAATGTCTCTGATTTAAGCAAGGTCATAGGTTCTGTAGAAGAGAATTCTGAAGATAACAGTTTATTGAGGGCCCTGTTTGTTATGCTCTGGAGTGATATTGTTATCTCTTACCAGACACATCAGCTGAACAAGATACTAAAAAATCAATATCATTTTGCCTGGAAAGTACGAAGGAGAATCGAATTTCTTTTAAAGAAAAAGGCTGCCTTTATAAGGAGAAAAAATTATCTCTCTACATCGCAGAAGCTTCTCCATTACTGGCATGTAGTGCATATACCATTAGCTATTGTAATGTTTTTGATCATGATTTTACATATTGTTGTCTATTATTTATTCAGGTCGGCTTATTCAATCTAACATAAATATGATTCAAAACATCTTATTTTTCTTCTTAGTCTTTCTTTTTTCCTCAGATACGCTGGCGCAGGATGGGATAGGTTCATTAATAAGTCCAGGGAACCTTACATCGCCACATGCCAAGTATGAGGGGATCACGAATTGCACAAGATGTCACGCCTTGGGAGGTGGTATACCTGACGGCAAATGTCTTGACTGTCATGACAAGCTTGCAGAAAGGATAAGGAACAAAGAGGGTGTGCATGCCAGATATACCGATGCCTGTATAAAATGCCATACAGATCATAAAGGGGGAAGGTTTAAGATAGTCTCACTGGAAAAGGAGAAATTTGATCACGATGATACAGGATATCCCCTTGAAGATAAACATTCCACTGTTAAATGTGATAAATGTCACAAACGGGGAGGCAGCTATGCCGGACTCTCAAGAGACTGTGAGTCGTGCCATAAAGACAAGCATAAAGGTGAACTGGATAAGGACTGTAACCGTTGTCATAACTTCATCGGATGGAAGGATATTAAAAAATTTAATCACGACAGGGACTCTAAATATGTACTTACAGGGAAGCACCTTGAGACAAAATGTGATAAATGCCATGTAAACAAAAGATATAAATTAGAAAAATTTGATGAGTGCCGCACGTGCCATAAGGACCCCCATAAGGGGAAACCTTTGTGCAAGGAGTGCCATACTACTGAGAGCTGGAAAAAGGTAAAAATTGATCATGACAAAACAAGATATCCCCTGACGGATAAGCACGTTGAGGTAAGCTGTGAGAAATGCCACAAGAATAACCAGCTCAAAGGGATACCGTATACTACCTGCAACTCTTCAGCCTGCCATAACGACCCGCATAAAAGCCAGTTTAAGGAGAAGGTCTGTGAGTCATGCCATGTGGTCAAGGGGTGGAAGCCTTCCCTCTTTGATCACAACGCCCCTAAGTATATCGGGTATAAGTTAGAGGGGAAGCATTTAGAGGTAAAGTGTGAGAAGTGCCATGTGCAGGGACGCTATAAGCCGATCAACTCAAAGAGTTGTGACACCGCTGATTGCCATAAGGATATCCACAAGGGACAGTTTAAGGAGAAGGTCTGCGAAGCGTGCCACACGGTGAAGGGCTGGAAGCCGTCCCTCTTTGATCACGGCGCTCCGAAATATACTGGGTTTAAATTAGAGGGGAAGCATTTAGAGGTAAAGTGTGAGAAGTGCCATGTGCAGGGACGCTATAAGCCGATCAACTCAAAGAGTTGTGACACTGCTGACTGCCATAAGGATACCCACAAGGGACAGTTTAAGGAGAAGGTCTGCGAGTCGTGCCATACGTTAAAGGGTTGGAAACCATCTCTCTTTGACCACGACTCTCCGAAGTATGTCGGGTTTAAACTGGATGGGAAACATATAAAGACAGATTGCGAGAAATGTCATGTGGCAGGCAAATATAAACCCATTGCGACGCAATGTCTCAATTGTCACGACAAAGACGATGTCCATAAAAAGGAGCTGGGGAATAATTGTGAGCGATGCCACGATACTGGGGATTGGAAAAGGCCTATACTCGATCATAACAAGCAGACAAAATTCCCATTAATAGGCAAACACAAAGAGACGGAGTGTGAGAAGTGCCACGAAAACAAAAGGTATAAGACAGAGGCAGAGCGGTGTGTTGATTGCCATAAGGATATTCATAAAGGGGAGTTCAAAGAAGAATGCTCTGCCTGCCATACACAGATGGATTGGCTGCCGAGGAAATTTGATCATAAGAAGAAGGCCAATTTTGAATTAAAGGGGGTACACAATGATATCCTCTGTACCAGTTGTCACAAGACGAAAGGGGAGTATAAAGGGGTCAACCGCTATTGTAACCAGTGCCACGTGGACCCGCACTTAAATCAGTTTGGAATCAACTGCTCTCAATGCCACAGCGAAAAGTCATGGAACCCGACCCAGTTCAATCATAGTACAACAGGGTACCCTCTTGTAGGGAAACACCGTACAGCAGAGTGTCAGGAGTGCCATAAGAACCGCGTCTACAGAAATACATCAGCGGCATGTGTTAATTGCCATCTTAGCCAATATTACAGCGCTCCAAACCATGTGACCAGTGGGTACAGCCAGAACTGCACAAATTGCCATAAAGCCTTCGGCACTTCATGGCCGTGGAACCATAAACAATTAACTACAGGTTGTTCTCAATGCCATCTGGATAATCGGCCGGTCACTCATGCGAGCAATCCGGCGAAATACGGGACGAGCTGCGAAGACTGTCATAAATCTACAACGGCATGGAAGGCCAATCATGCAACTCTGACCACAGGCTGTTCCAGTTGCCATCTGAATGGGCGGCCTGCCAGCCATACGGCTAACACGGCAAAATACGCCACGACCTGTGAGACTTGTCATAAATATCCAGCATGGACATCAGTTATGCATCCCTCGGTAAGTTCCGGGTGTTCAAGTTGCCATATTGCAGACAATCCGGCAGCCCATGCAACTAAGGGGTATGGGGATATCTGTGAATCGTGTCATAAGACGACAACGACTTGGACATACAATCATACCGGGGTGACCACAGGCTGTTCCAGTTGCCATCTGAGTGGCCGGCCTGCCAGCCATACGGGTAACACGGCAAAATACACCACGACCTGCGAGACTTGTCATAAATATCCGGCATGGACATCAGTTACGCATCCCTCGGTAAGTTCCGGGTGTTCGGGCTGTCATCTCGATACGAGGCCTGCGTCGCATGTGAACGACACGACGAGGTATTCCACGACCTGCGAGAACTGCCACAAGTCGAC
>JAHFEQ010000018.1:0-5415 GCA_023248395.1 Nitrospirota bacterium | reverse complement strand
ATACGAGGCCTGCGTCGCATGTGAACGACACGACGAGGTATTCCACGACCTGCGAGAACTGCCACAAGTCGACCACGGCGTGGACCTCTCACGTTCATCCGTCTGTGACGTCTAATTGTTCGAGTTGTCATCTGACCAACAGTAATCCTGCGAAGCCTTCGAGCCACACAACGAATAACTGGACGACCTGTGAGACCTGTCATAAGTCAACAACGACCTGGACATTCACGCACCCGACGACGACCTTCCCGCTCAACCATCATACCAGTTCGACAAATTGCGCGGCCTGTCATCCGGGGGGGGCCTACAAGAACAGCGGCGGCTGCACAGGATGCCATGGGGATCAACATAAAAAGGGGTACGCGAATTCTCAGTGTCTCAGCTGTCATCCTTACGGCAAGAAATAATGAATACACCTAAGCTTGGTCTATACACCCTGATCATTCTGTGCCTTTTAACGGAGGCTCTCCCTGCCGCTGAACTCCACGGACTCGTCTCTGTGGAGGACTATTACTCCAGTGATTCCAGCTCCGCCTATGATTTTAATTTCCTTACGACACGGATCCGGCTGGACGCGACTAAATTAAATGAGACAGGGAGTCTCTCCTTCCATTTTGATGGAAGAGAGAGGAATAATCTGGGGTCACATGACTACAGCAGCTCTATCAAAAATGAACGTATTGATACCCTGAACCTTGAATATACAGGAATAGAACGGTTCTATCTTGCAATAGGGCGTCTGTGGCCTAAAGAGTTGTTTATCGAAAAGGTAGATGGTGTTAATCTTGTCTTTCAAAGGATGAACTTCGGGACAGGGGTCTTTGGAGGGGCAAAGCAAGACCCCTATACAGGGGAGTTTAACCCGGACTTTACCACACTCGGGGGTTATCTCTTCTATCGAAAGGAGAACTTATCCGCCAATCTTGCCTTTGTCCATAACGGCTATAAGGGTGACCTGGATCGCCAATATATCTATGGACAATCCTCCTATTCTCCTTCACGGGAGATAACATTTTATGGTTCGATTACAGCGGATATGAATCAGGTAACAGATAATATAGATCTGACAAACGCTATGGCCGAGGTTTCCTATCGGCCGGACTACAGAAGGAGTCTGACCCTGGGATATAACCAATTCCGGGCATACCGGCTTTATAAATCCATGGATTTTGATATAGCAGACAGCCGGCAGCAATCTTACTATTTACGAGGTGAGCAAAGGTTCCTGGATCGATATACAGTGTATGGCAGATATGAGCATCAGACCTTACACTATCAAACACTTGAAACTAAACTGACAGACTCTAATATCTATCAGATTGGTTTCAGGGACGATAATTTGATGAACCTCAATATCAATATGGATGTTAGCACGACAATGGCAGATAGTTATAGTTCAAGTTATAATACATACAACGTACAGGCAAGCCGTTACTTAACCGATACGTTTCAATTAACCTTAAATGGGGCATACATGCAAACCCGATATGATCTTGTTGAGTACACGGATAATATCCTGAGCTATGATGTATCAGGGTATCTGGTCTTGAACAGAAGGTGGAGCCTGTCGGCCTCTTATGAGGGGAGGCAGGCTAAGGATTATACGACCAATACGATCATCTCGCGCATTTCATACAAGTTTTAATTATGTTAACTTTTATCATCTCAGTTGTCATCATATCACTGACCGTCGGCATCTATATTATTCATCAAAATAAAAGGACACGGAAGAATATCAAAAAGATAAATAAGGCCAAAGAATATGGATTATATGAACCGGTCCATATTCACCCTTATGTCGATCCAGCAACGTGCATCGGCAGCGGGGCGTGTGTCAAGGCATGTCCGGAGAAGGATATCCTGGGCCTTGTGAATGGTCGGGCAAGTCTCATCCATGCCTCACGATGCATAGGGCATGGGGCCTGTGCAGACGCCTGTCCCGTCGGCGCAATTAAATTAGTCTTTGGGACAGAGACCCGGGGGGTTGATATCCCCCATGTGACCCCTGATTTTGAGACCAATATCAAAGGTATCTTTATTGTGGGAGAATTAGGGGGGATGGGTCTTATCAAAAATGCCGTGACCCAGGGGCGTGAGGTTATTGAATATATCTCCTGTCTTTTTCACAGCGCAGAACGAAAAAACAGTGATATCTATGATGTTATAATAGTCGGTGCCGGACCCGCAGGACTTTCTGCATCCCTTGCCGCCGTAAAACACAAATTGAGCTTTATCACAGTGGAACAAAATGATATCGGAGGGACGGTATTTCAGTATCCTAGACATAAAATAGTCATGACATCCCCTATGGAGCTTCCAATGTACGGAAAGATAAAAGTCAGGGAGACGACCAAGGAGGCACTTCTGGAGCTTTGGATGGAGGTCATCAGGAACGCAGGATTACAGATAAGGACTGGTGAAAAGATGCTGGACGTAAAAAAGGAGGATGAAGGTTTTAAGGTCTTTACGGCAAAGGGTGAGCACCTTACCAAAAGTATCGTGTTAGCCATTGGCCGCCGCGGTACACCAAGGAAGCTTGGGGTTCCAGGAGAGACCCTGCCAAAGGTATCCTACAGATTATTAGAGCCTGAGCAGCATCAAAATCAGAATATCGTTGTTGTGGGTGGTGGTGACAGTGCCATTGAGGCTGCCATAGCCCTGGCAGGCCAGCCTCAAAACAATGTAGTCCTTTCTTACAGGGGCGAGGCCTTTAGCCGCATCAAACCGGTGAATAAGCAGCGCCTTGACGATAGGGTTGCCAAAAAGGCGATTACCATTATGTTTACGTCAAATATTAAAGAGATTGGTGGAAAATACATAAAGATTTCTACACACGAAGATATTGTTGAAATGCCGAATGATTACGTCTATATTTTTGCAGGAGGAGAATTGCCCAACGAGTTCTTAAATAAGATAGGGGTTCAGATAGAGAAAAGATTTGGTACATAGTAGTTGACGCTGAAAAATGCGGGGTACCTGTTGCGCCGAAGGCAATTGCAACGGGTCGTGCGGCGTCAGGACTGCGGATTGTAGCCTCAACGTACAGGAAGTACGCCTCGGGGCCCAAATCTTTGTCCTTCCTTGCACCTGGGCATTTTTGAGCGTCAACTTTAGTTTGAATTAATTATTTTAAGGATTTATATGCCGAGATATCTTAGCCTTTTGGAGTCAGGTGAACTCCATGATCGCTCTCTTGTCATGGGAAACCTCCTTCGTGACTGTACCCTGTGCCCACGGGAGTGTCGAATCGACAGGACACAAGATGCGAGCGGATTCTGTCGCTCGGGACACCTCCCCATAGTCGCGAGTTATTGCGCCCATCATGGGGAAGAGCCTGTTCTTTCAGGGACAAGGGGCTCCGGGACTATCTTCTTTGGTCACTGCAACCTCCGCTGTGTCTTCTGTCAGAACCATCAGATCTCACAACCGGCACACTCATTAAGGGGGAATGAGGTCAGCCTTGAGCGGCTTGCCGGGATCATGCTTGAACTTCAATCCATGGAATGTCATAACATCAACTTTGTATCCCCATCCCACTTTGCCGCTCAAATAGTCAAGGGGGTTGAGATAGCGGCATCAAAGGGTCTCAGGATACCCCTTGTTTATAACACGAATGGCTATGAATCCCTTAATACGCTTAGACTTTTAGATGGCGTTATCGATATCTATCTTCCAGATTTGAAATACAGTGATAACAGTGCTGCGCTTGAGTATTCAAAGGCAAAAGATTATGTCAGGCATGCGAGGTCTTCAATCGTTGAGATGAAGAGACAGGTGGGAGACCTTGTTGTCGGCTCTGATGGGATTGCCAGAAGCGGGTTAATCATCAGGCATCTTGTATTGCCCAATGACCTTGCCGGAAGCGGGGAGAGCCTGAGGTTTATCCGTGAGGAGATTGAAGCAAAGACGTTTATCAGCACCATGTCTCAATACTTCCCGACCCATAAGGCCGGAAAATATCCGCTCCTATCAAGACCCATAGGCCAGCGAGAATATGAAAAGGTCCTCGAATGGCTCGACCGGTTCGGGCTTGAGAACGGCTGGGTACAGGATTATTCCAGCAAAGACTACTACTGCCCGGATTTTAAAAAGAGTCAACCCTTTGAAGTAGATTAGCATTTCCCCTCGGCAGCCTTTCAAATTTTATCATAGCCCATTATTGTCCAGGTCTACAGGGATTGTCAAAAAAGGTAATAGGGGACAGATCTATATTCCTTGCGCTAAAAATAAATCTGTCCCCTTTTTCTTTATGCTATAATTATCTCTTGTGAAAACTTTGGGATCAAAATGAGGGGATGAAGGAACCTTAGAACAAAGAGGAGTCAGGAAAGTGGTGAACAGAGCTCATGTTCGGAAAAATGACCTGTTGAATTTTCTCACAGGTCAAACACAGGCCAATAAATTTATAGAGAAGGAGAGGGAAAAGAGGTTATCCCATTTAAGCGAAGAGGAATCTTTCCGTGAATATATTACCCTTTGCGAGTTCTGGGAAAGGATTTCTTCTAAAGAACTTCCGGAAGGATTTGAAAAGCAGAAGATTTCATCCCTCATAAAAAGGAGAGAGTTGCTTGATAAGGCAGGCGGTATTAAACGATGAATAAGCAGGTTAAGGCCATAGTTGAAATACATAAGTTCTTTACTGAAGAAAATATCCCTTGTGTAATAATCGGTGGCATTGCACTTCAGCACTGGGGAGAGCCACGGTTTACCCGTGATGTGGATATTACCATTCTCATTCCTCTGGGTAAGGAAAGAGAATTTTTGGAAAAGATATTGTCTTTTTTTTCAGCTCGTATGGATGATGCCCTTGAGTTTGCCTTAAGAAATAGGGTCTGTCTGGTCAAGAGTAACGAGGGTTATGAAATAGATATATCCCTTGGCATTCCAGGATATGAAGAAGAGGTTGTTAGGAAAGCGATAGATTATGATCTGGGCAGTGGCCATACTGTGAGAATATGTTCAGCGGAAGACCTTATTATCCACAAGGCAGTAGCAGGAAGACCGCAGGATCTGGCTGATATTGAGAGTATAATCATTCGCCAGAGAAAGAAATTGGATATAAGATACATTCGTAAATGGCTCAGGGAATTTTCACAATTACTGGAAATGGAAGAGATAATAGATAGATTTGAGAGACTATGGAAAAAGGTTATGAGAGAGATGCAGGAGTAAGCGAGCACCATATAGGAAATTCAAAATTTCAGTTTGAATCCCTTGGGGGTTTATTCCCCGCCGCTTGCGGCGGGGTAGTTTATTAATAAATCAGTCCCCTTTTTTATTCCAGGGAGCAACATCCGAAAGACCCTGTGTTGAAACACATCCTGGACAATCGAAGGCGGCAGAATATCTGTTGCATGAAATCTACCATCAGGAGAGAAGGCCCCATTAGGGTATTTTTGAGAGAACCATTTCCTT
>JAHFEQ010000069.1 GCA_023248395.1 Nitrospirota bacterium | reverse complement strand
GACCGCTCAGGCAGTAATGACAGGTATTGCAGGGGACATGGTGGGATGCTGAAACCCTGTCGCCCTTCTTGTATTGTCTTACACCGTCACCGACTTCGACGACTTCACCGGCAATCTCGTGGCCCAGCACCAGCGGCGCCTTGTGAATCCGGTACCACTCCATCACATCGCTGCCGCAGATACCGCTGGCTATGACCCAGATCAGCATTTCCCCGGGGCCCACTCTGGGAACAGGCGCCTCTTCAACGCGGACATCCCGGTTGTTATAGTACATGGCAACGCGCATCGGTTTTCCCCCTAATTTGTTCAAGAAATTATCACAGATCCGTTAAAAAATCTATCCCTTTCTTGCGGCAGCGCCTTGAATAACAGTGCAGATTACTGTATATTTCTTAATACCAAAAGGAGAGTCAGAGGAAGAAACAGTCCTTATGGAACCGAAGCGTGAGACATTAGCAATTACCGTTGACAAGAGCCATCTTATAACCATAGGAGAGAAGCTCTATACCCAGAGTATTGAATTGATCCGGGAGCTTGTAAACAATGCCTATGATGCGGATGCCTCAGTAGTGGAAGTAGAAATAACTGAGGACAAGATTGTTATAAAAGATAACGGAAGCGGCATGGACCTTAAAGGGCTTAAGCAATATTTCAATATAGGGTCGCCTGAGAAGAAACATCATCCCAGGTCACCCAAGTTCAAAAGGGACAGGATTGGACAGTTTGGTATAGGGAAGTTTGCCACTTTGTCTGCATGCGGCAGTTTTGCTGTCTACACACAGTGTATGGATTTTGCCGCAGAGGTGGTCTTTGACAAGGAAGAGTGGGGAGAGAGTGAAGACAACTGGCATCTCCCTATGACAACCCTTACCCCTGATGCATCAAGAGGGGATGGAACTACGATCACGCTTTCGAAACTTACCAAGAAGTTTAATATAAACGACGTGGAAGAGAGGCTTATTGAGGGGGTGCCGATCAGGGACAAGGATTTTACAGTATACCTTAACGGAAAGAGGGTGATGAGCAGGGAGTTGCCGGGACGCAGGTTCCCTGTGATCGAAGGGACCCCTTATGGTCCTATACATGGGGAGATCGTGATATTGCCTTCAGCGAAAACAACCACGTCTGAACCTTTGGGTATAGAGTGCAAGGTTAAACAGGTTACTGTCAAACGGGAATATTTGGGTATGGATACATGGGGAAAGGATATGGCCCGTGTACGGGGACTGATCTATGCAGATTTTCTCCCTGTAACTACCGACAGATCAGGGTTTATCGTAGACTCTGAGGAGTATAAGGCATTCTATGGGGTGATGTTAAAAGTGATGGAGGATGTGAAGTCCTATTTGAAAAGGTCGTCAGATGAAAAAGACACGAAAGGGGCAAGGAGGGCATTAAGAGAGGCCCTGCACAGGGTGCAGGAGTCGCTCAAGATTAATCCGGATTATGCCCCTGAAGGAATGCTCCCTGTTGGGGAAGGGACAGACGGCATGGGCGGCGCCGGTCTTGTGTCAGAAGGTGACAAAAAGAAAAAGGTTGAGACAGTGGGGGATAAGAAGGCAGAGAAAAAGAAGAAAGAAAAGAAGAACACAAAGAACCCTGCTGTTTCGAAGTTGACTCCGGATGCCGTAATTCAAAGGCTCAGGATGGGTTACAGCGGCATTACTTGCTGCATTGACCACTTTGGGGAAGAGGGGTCTGAGTGCTTTACAGAAGGGAATACGATCTTTATCAACAGGGACCATCCGTTATATCAGCGTGAGGTCAAAAACCGTGATACCCATATCCTGAATATAGCCCGGCTGCTGACGCAGGAGATATCATTAATGAAAGACCCCAAAAATCCGCGTCAGGCGTTTGAGAGGCAGAGCAAGCTGCTCAGGGATGCATTCAGGACGTAAAAAAATTACCACCCAAACAGCCATATACTAATTACCACGGGCGATTTCTTCTGGAAAAACGTGGAAAGTATGTTATTTCCCAAACCACACACTGGCGTCAGACTTAAAAAACTGTTCAAGCGGAATACCGCCCTCCCCGACGAGGAGCGTATTAGCCTCAGGATATATGCGACGGAAATGACCTATTCCTGTTAACTTTCCAGTCCTTCCGCCCTTCACCTCTATTGCCCAGGCTTTCGGGCCCCGTGTGACAACAAAATCAACCTCTCTGTCGCCTTCACGCCAGTAAGTAATATTGTATTCTACCCCCGAAAGGCTGTTACACAGGTGTGCGCCTACTGCATTTTCAACAATACGGCCCCACCATACCGGATCTCCGACAGCCTCACGAAATTTCTTTGTTGACAGGGCGTTTATCAGGGCATTATTCCAGAGTATCAGCTTGGGGCTGCTGCCTCGTTTCCGAATTTGCCCCTTCGAGTATGCCTCAATGCCACTCACGAGAAATGCCGACTCAAGAAGCTTCAGGTAATGGGCAAGAGTCGTAGTATTACCTGCATCCTGCAATTGTCCAAGCATCTTATTATAAGAAAATATCTGTGCTGGAAATGTCGCAGACAGGGCAAACAAATGTCGCATGAGGGCAGGCTTGGCAATCCTGCACATCTGGAAAACATCACGCGCCAATACCGTCTCTATAAGAGAATCCGACACATATCTCTTCCATTGCTGCTCGTTCTTTACAAATGCCGCTGCCCCTGGATACCCTCCGAAATAAAGCCACTGTCTCAAATTCCAGCCAAATGCATCAGCACATTCCTGAAATGACCAGTGCATACATCTGTGCAGAAAAAACCTCCCTGAAAGACTTTCAGTAAGCCCTTCCTGAAGCAAAAGCGCAGATGACCCAAGCACAAGAAGCCGTATATCATAACTATTTCGTCTGCCCTGGTCCCAGTAATATTTAAGCGTTTCGCTCCAGCCCCTTTACCTTCTGAATCTCGTCAAGTACCAGTATTACCGGTTTTCCAGACCTCTCGCACTCAACCTGAGCAAGGCGCCAATTTGTTTCGATCCACTCAGGCCCTGGAGGTAAGGGACTGTCAGCAGTTGCATATACAGACGGGAAGGGTAATTTCCGCATCACCTGATCCGCAATCGTCGTCTTACCTGCCTGACGTGGACCGGTAAGCACCTGAAATACCGGCTGGCGGTTTTTCAGAGCCTTCACAAGCGGCAGAACAAGAGACCGGGTAAACATGATGCCGTACAATAACAGCAAACAGGATGGTTTTGTCAATAAATACTCAATGAATAACTATTATTACTCACTGACTGAGTATGTGATGAAAATCTTCTTTAACCCCCAGACATCTATCTCTCTGAAACAACGCCGCCATCTGGCTGAGGGTTAACCAGACTGTTTCAACGTTTCGCTCAGCAGTGTTGGGCAATTTCGATTCTCAGATTGCGTAGATACTGTCTGCACGATTGGCCTATTCAGATTTTGCTGTCAACAGGAGTTTCGATCGTGAGGCTACAAACTCGCGGTCCTCCGGCCCTTTTGACTCTCCCATAAACTATCCCCTAAACAAAGGATTGAGCAATCCGCGGCGCGGCCACCTCGCACGCAAGCCGATGGCACCGCCGGCCGCGCCGTCAGCTTCATGCGCTTGTTAGGCCGGGCTGTCTTTGATCCGCGCCAGTGTCTGGTCAAAGTCTCGCTGCCACGCCTCGAGGCGTTTGCGTTGCACTTCCTGCTCACCGCCGAGTTCTGCAAGCCGAGTGTCGGAATAAATCATGATAAGCACGACGTCGGGGTGCGGCGAGTAGAACAGCCTGCCCATGTGCTCGACTCGTCCATACACGACATAGTTGATCGTTCTGTCGAAGACGGTCGCGGTCGCAGAGCGGACTTGTGCGTCATCGGTATACGCAACACCCTTCAGCGCATCGAGTGTCGGCTTGTTTACGTTGTCGGCGTCGAGGCGCTCGGCCGCCTTTCGGGTCGTAGAGTAGACGACCTCAACCTCGATGTCGTTCGCGGTGATCGGTTGATCGATCTCAGTGCTAGCTGCTGCCCTCACAGCAGCGAAGTACGCAAGCTTACCGGTGCCGCTGCTGCTGGGTCGGTGTTCAACCCATACAAGGTGCGCAGGCGTCGGAGCCCGTGTGTGACGCATGCCTACCTCATCTCCGCATAACGCCCCGCATAACCGGCTGGCAATGGAGCGCAGCGGAATTGCCAGTCCGAGTTGATGTGGTTGTTAGGCAATTTATTGTTTCACTCCAAAAGCTGAAAATCCAGAATACGGAATTCTACTTTAGTGCTTGGTGTAACACTGCCATCACGAGTAGTTAATCTCTGAACGCTTCCATCAACCTTTCCAGATACGCGTCTCGCAAGCCCTGCAGGTATAGGACTTTTATATTCAATAACGTCCACATCTATTGGGGAATCGCTCTGATCATAGAATACAACAAGGCAATATATGTTCTTAATAGATTCACGCAGTTGATTTTTTAGTGAGAAGGTATATTCACCATGATAATAAGCAACCATTCCTAGCAGGATTTGTTTATTCCAAATAAATTGAGTTCCAATAACACCCTCCGAGCTTCTCCCGCCCAAGTCCGATAGAATCGAACGCTGAGCCTTCGCCGGCTTGGCTTGTGCCAAGGGCCTTGGAGATCCAGCCTTCCCAAGCAACGTCTTCAGATAGTTTGAAGGGATTGCGAAGTTCAGGTTCTGCCCACCTCTGAAAGTCGCAACGGACACGCCGATTACCTCGCCCTTGGTGTTCAGGACCGGCCCACCGCTGCTTCCCGGGGAGATCGGAGCGGTAATCTGCAGAAGCTTGTCAGTTCCAACCTCACGGATACTGCTGATGATGCCCTGTGAAAATGTGCCTTCTAACCCCTGAGGATTTCCAACGGCATAAACTGTTTCTCCGACTTGAACGGATTCACTATTACCAAGGGCAACTGCTCCTGCACGAGCATCAGAGATTTTGAGAACCACGAGATCCCGTTCAGGGTCTACGGCAGTAATGCCTTCGATGTCGTATTTTGTTTTCTGATCAATTATTTTTGCGTACCCTCTTGCGGCACCCTCGACAACATGGAGATTGCTGGCAACCTCGCCGTCACGAACGAAAAAGCCACTGCCAAGGGAGAGGGGCTGGCCGTTAGTGTCTTCCATAACGAGGAGCACGGTTGAGCTGAATGCCTTCCTTGCGATTTCCTGAGCGGTCTGGGCAAAAATTATGGAGGGTAGTGTGGCCAGAAATATAGTGCTCAAAACAAGTACAAAGGCTTTACGAATTTTGGGTGTCAATATATTGGGAATGACGGTAAATTCAAAACATTTTGCCATTATTACACCTCCTTGAGGGCGCGAAGCATAAGCTCAGCCCATTTCAAACAATCGAATACCAAGGGTTTCAGGATGGGCTTAGTACCATGAACATCACCCATGTTGGATCGCAACGTCTGAATTACATAAGCCCCCTGATTCATGGCACCCTCAAAATTCTTACGGAAGGGCTTGATCTCGTTTTCGTTCCAGCCAAGTTCGTGCAAGTGTTGCTCCATTTGCGGAATGACCCCTTTGGCCTCCAAGGAGCGTTTGCATCGCTCCTGGAACGAGGCTTTTGTAGGATCGCCAAGACCGGCTGAGGAATAAATCGCAGACGTTGCTGCATCTAATGCGCCACACGCTGAGGAGATGGCTCCGCTTAAGTCACCATCACGTAAGCGTTGCGCTGCCTTTGTAAGATCATGCTGAGATTCGGACGGAAGTTCGGGAAGAATAGAAGTGTCGAAAATTTCAATAGGTACGACAGAATTCCCGCTAAGAGACCAACCCAGACGTGAAAGATTGTCTTCAAGAGGTTTTCTTGAATCCGGATTTCTTTTCAGTATCTCTTCGGCAACAACTGCAATGAAACGTTTAAAGGATTCGTCGTCAAGTTCACGTAGCCCACGGTCAACCCCAGTCATCAGTTGCCCTTTTGACGCTCCGCCTCCTGCTCTTTGCTCAAGGTGTGATATAGATGCCAAGTCAAAGCCAGCAAGTCCGACAATTTCCTTTATGTCGAAAAAAGTAAAATTCTTTTGCAGAGTTGCTCGAAGAGCATTCCATGCTTGGTCTATATTTTCCATTTTGCCCTTTCGATTATAGCGCCTAACGCAGAGCTAACCGGCGCGGCGTAGCCGCGTCCGGGTTGAGCGACTTGTTATGTGTCATCATCATTACGAGATTTCAGTTTTTTCGCTCTCTAAACGTGGTGATTCAGGTTGGTTGGGATTTTTCTTTCTTAAGGCTCTGTTTCATAATCACTCCCAACATAAGCACGGCAACGAGGGTGACAATCGTGACTAGAATATTTCGCTCCATAACGAGTACAACTGCGGAAATCAAGAAGGTGATTGCCACGATAATGGCGCCAATGAATCTTGCTCTTTGAATGATCAAGAGGATGCCGCCGATGACTTGAGCTGCACCATAGGCAATGAGTATGGAGTTAGTAAATCCGTATTTACCAAAAAATTCTACATCCTGTGGCATAAGCATGATTTTTGTGACTCCCGCTGCGAGGGCCAAAAAAACCAAAATGGCTAAGATAATATTAAGAACGATCTTCATTAGCTACTCCGAATGTGTTCGCTTTTTTGATTCATACACATTGTGTCTTTTTGTGCAGTGGGCGGACGCGATGGTTGAGAATTTCACGATGCTGACAGCTATCCCGAGGACTTCATCGATCATGAGGCCGCTAAGACTCGATTAAGCTCTTCGGCGCCGTGAAAGATCAGCTTTGGTTTCCTTCCGGGTACCGGCACTACAGCCATGCGACCAAGAAGCGGCACGACGACACCCCGTTCGCCTTGCATGGCCTCGACGAGATCCCTCACCACCTCGGCATGAGGCCCAGACACCGGTGGCGGCGGCCCGCCGGAGGCATACTCGCGAAGCGCAGCGCTTGCTCGAAACATGGCCATCTTGCACGCGACTCGATCTGCTGTTGCTTTTCGAATGCACGTTGAAAATGTGCCTAGCCCAGGTGTCCGGTGGCGTTTGCCCGCTCGCAGCGTCGCGGTCACCTCTAGGACGAACGCTCGTAGCATCTTGTCGGCCCTACGAACCTTTGGTTTGCACGCGGTCATGCTTGGATTCATACACATAACGGCCTCGAGATGAGCCGCCCGGCCAGCCGAGGACTAGTATCGCGCCAAAGCCAAATACTCGGCTGGCCGGGTCGGCTCCATCGAGTTGTTAGGCGGAGGGGTTAATGGGATGACTATCGCCAAAGGGCGTCCCAGTTTTCCCTGTGTTCTACCAACAGCTCTCTGAACTTGGGATGGCTCAAGTTGCGCTTCTTGTTGGAGGAGTCATGTGGCCGTCCGTTCCTGCCAGGGGTGCGGACCCACTTGTCGAAATCGTCGGAAAGCCACTTGTTTAGAAGGACGGTTGGAACTACGTAGAACTCCATATCTCTGGTCTCTCGCGTGAGGTTGACCAGGACCGTGAAGTCGCGAGCTTGAGCGAGGTCCCGGAAGATGGACCCGTCCTTTTTCGTTACCCATTGCCAGTCGGTGTACTCTTCGGACTTGGTTTTGACCCGAATTCGCACTGTGGTGGAGGCCCTTGAAGCGAGGATGTCGAATGCCGGGGCGTTGCGGGGAGCAAGGGCCGCGACGACGCCGCGTTTGAGTAGTTCGGCGGCAACATAGTATTCCCCGGCGTTGCCTATCAGTGTGCCTTCGCCGGCTTTGATCCTACCTGGCATGTGGTCAAGCCCCTCCGCCTAACTATTAAGTAAGCTGCAAAAGTATTCCACTATCCCGCAGCCTATCTCGTACTGCCTCCACCCCAGTTTGATAGAGAATCCTTTCGGATTATCCATCACTTGCCACAACGTTGTCAATCTTATCCTCTCCGAACTATACGGCGATTCCAGCGGCCTATCCCCCTAATGGCCCGCAGCCTATTTCTGCCCAATTCCCCTCCATCAATGTTCGCGTAACCCCAGTCGATCGGCAGGGCTGCAGACACTCTGCCCACCTCGATCTTATTTTCAGTCAATAACGATTAGCGATTGAAATCTACAATGCTGAACGAAACGTGTTAGCCGTTTGTTCCAGGAAGTATTAATCATCTTGGCAGCCACTCTGTGCCGGGCTCCACAATACGATACCGATTCCCAATAGGATGGCCGATGATGCCATAAACAACCGCAGGGTGAAGGATTCAGACAAGAAATAGATCCCTCCCAAAAGCGAATCATAATGGGAAGATTATATTGATCCTGTCCTTAAAATGCCAGACTGGAGAATATCAGGGCAGGCCAATACCGGAGAATATCAAAAGTAAAGACCTGACCCTCTCGCTGTGCCATTTTTTCACTTAATCTCCAGGACAACCTTTCCGCGAGGGTGTCCTTTTTGCAGGTACGATAGAGCCTCTCCTGCCTCTTCCAGTGGAAAGATTCTATCCATATATACTTTGACAGCGCCGTGATCTACGAGTTCAGCCAATTTGGCCAGGCGTCCGCTGGTAACCTGGGTGAATTGTGCGATAGTGGTGACTCCATATTTCTCCATAAGGTCTGCGTGGGGCTGTTCCAACATCGAGACGATGATGCCGCCTTTCTTCAACACCTTGAAAGAGTTTACGTAGGTATCGCCGCCCACGGTGTCAAAGACCGCATCATAGTCGTGCAGCAGGTCCTGGAAGGACTGTCTCCTGTAATCGATAATCTCGTCAGCTCCAAGGTCTTTAACATATTTTATGCTATCCGTGCTTGCCGTAGCCGCCGCATATGCTCCCAGGTGCTTTGCGATCTGGATGGCGAATGTCCCGATGCCGCCTGCGCCTCCATGGACGAGGATCCTTTTATCCCTGGAAAGACCTATATGATCAACGAGCGCTTGATAAGCGCTGACCCCTGGAAGCGGCAATGCTGCCGCTTCCAGGTGATTCACGCTTCTTGGCTTATAGGCAATGTTTTTCGCATTGACCAAAGCAAATTCGGCAAATGACCCTGAACCGCCTCCTAACGCAATCGCCTGTCCGTAAACCTCATCCCCTTTTTTAAAACCAGAAACCCCTTCTCCGATTTCCATGACCAGGCCCGAAAAATCACCTCCCAGGGTTATTGGAAGCGAAGGAGACCTCATCTGTTGCATATACCCTTCACGGATTTTCCAGTCGACAGGATTCACCCCTGCGGCATATACTTCAACGATAAGCTTTCCTTGAGATACCACAGGACTTGCCGTGTTTCTATTAATCTCAACCGCATCACTGCCTCCATATCTGTTTATCTGTGCTGCCTTCATCGAAAAACACCTCCTTTTTTATTTGGACTTATAATCCTTCATAATAAGGTTATCAGTGGAGAGGATATGCCGTCAATCGCTAAAAGGTATATTTTTTATCCCACTTTTCAGTAGTGCAAAACATCCCTTTGAGCGATTGACGCTCCTGTGTTATTCCGGGGACACCATCGCGTGGAAACCCTAATGTATGCTAAAATGTAGAAAATCTACATGGTAAGATGATCAATATACTCAAACATACCTTTACAATCCTCCCTGGCGTGGGGACAAGGCTTGAGAGGCATCTGTGGCGTGAGGGGGTCTTCACATGGGAGGACTTCCTCATCAGGATGCATATCCCTGGAGTATCCCGGTCCAGGAAAAATATTCTTGATAGAGAGCTTACAAGGGCACTCCATGCGCTGGAGAAGGAAGACATAGGTTATTTTACCGGGAGGCTTCACCATAGTGAGTACTGGAGACTGTTTGATGCCTTTCACAAGGACGCCGTATGTCTCGATATAGAGACTATGGGCGGCCCGGCTGGAGATGGCGAGGTATGGAAGGTGATGAGGAGGCCCTTAAAATACTATTAAATTACAATGAGGCGGACACAAAAAACCTTTACCAACTGGCAGAGGTTCTCTACATGATGTTATCCAGGGAATATGGCCCGGAAAATATAGACGGAGAGGTGGGCAGGAGAGCTGAGTGTGTTCTTTGACAGCAAACGGGTATATGTTATAGTAAGGATTACCTTCATTGGGGATTTCTGCCGGATGTACACTTATTTCTTAAAGATAGCTGAGGAGGCTGCCCGGGTTGGCGGAGAGGTATTGATGAAGCACTTTGGCCAGCCTATTGCTGTGGAGTTCAAGGGGGAGGTGGACCTGGTCACTATAGCAGACCGGCTCTCAGAGGAGGCAGTTGTATCAATGATCAGTGACAGATATCCTGATCATCAGGTGATGGCAGAGGAGGGAACAGTAAGAGACTCTCCCTCTGAATATCGCTGGATTATAGACCCGCTCGATGGAACGACAAATTATGCCCATGCCTTTCCTTGTTTTGCAGTATCGATAGGGTTGGAGGTCTCTGGCAAGATGGTTATGGGTGTCGTATACGATCCGGTGAGGGATGAGTGCTTCACTGCAGAGGGGGGTGGTGGCGCCTATCTGAATGGAATGCCCATCCATGTGTCAGGGATAGACAGACTCGATAAGGCGCTCCTTGCTACAGGATTTCCCTATGACCGAAGGGTGCATGCTGAGAAATATCTAAAACCTTTTAAGAACTTTATGATCAAGGCCCAGGAGATAAGGAGGCCCGGGGCTGCGACGATAGATTTATGCTACCTTGCAGCAGGCCGATTCGATGGTTTCTGGGAGAGTAAACTCCACCCGTGGGATGTGGCAGCCGCGTCTCTCATCGTCACAGAAGCGGGTGGAAGGATGAGTGATTTCAAGGGTGGGAAGTTCAGCATCTATGGTAAAGAAACACTTGCCAGCAATG
>JAHFEQ010000017.1:5326-30166 GCA_023248395.1 Nitrospirota bacterium | reverse complement strand
GGCAAGGGGGTATATTATCCAGTCGAATGATTTTACAAAAGAGGGGGATAACAACTGGCTGGATGCAAGGTTCCGTCTGGATGCCAAAGTTAGCCAGGGGATGACCACAGGGGTGGTGCAGGTAGATTTTCTAAACGCTTCGGCCGCATTAACAGATGGTGAAACTACAGGAAATCTTGTGCTGGGAAATAGCATTGGAAACTCTTATCCATTGTTCGCGGTACGACAGGCCTATCTTGCGATCAATTTCCCTTTATTAACCATAATCGGCGGTCGCTACGAGGTAAAGCTTGGAAATGGACTCGTGCTTAATGATACCACTGATATTGTGGCTGTAAATGCACCAATAGGACCTGTAAACCTGTTGGTAGGATATCTTATCTTGGGCGAGGACGATGCCCCAGTGCCCGCAGCTAATCCAGGATTGTTTCCACGGGGATTGGTGGTTCCACGGGGGGCTCAAGTAGATGATACAGCCTTTGCTGTAAATGCAGGTATCAAAAATATTGGTGGCTCTATGATCAATGGAGATTTATTTTTCATATCAGCTCATCTGCCCAGTGTTACTAATACCCCTGGAGACGATACCACCCTTCGGGTTATTGGATTAACCGGGGATGGCAAAATTGGACCGGCTAATGTTGGAGCCGAGTTAGACTTCTTTATGGGAACTTTTGCAAAGAAGGCAACTACCACTGGTGGGAGCGGTTATGATACTAATGATAATCCTGCTGATCAAGATATTAAAGGTACAAACTTCCTCTTAACAGGCGCTCTTCCATCAGAGTCTGTTGGGTTACCTGTTGGATTAAGTGCAGCGATTATTTATGCCAGTGGCCAATCTACTACCAGTAAAGATATGAACATCAACGCAATTGATGGAGACTTCAGGGCAAGTAATATCCTCGTCCGAGACGATTTCAACAATTATGAAGGCTTAAATGACATTGGAAACGCAGGCGGCCTTAATGCTGGCCTCCAGGCTGTAAAGGTGGCAGCAACCCTACCATCCATGAAGGGTGCGGGAATGACCCATACCCCGGAGATCGGTCTGGTATGGGCGCAAACGTCTGAAGATGTTGAGGTTGCTAGCAATAAGAAGTCCAGTGATTTGGGTATTGAGATCTATGCCAATACGAATTGTGTCGTAGACCCGAACCTTTCTGCGAACATTGGGTTAGCCTATTTGTCTGCTGGTGATGTTTTAGGGTCTGATACTGTTGGTGATGGTACTGGGACTTTCGTTTCTCCCGAGAATCAGCTCAAGCTCGAGGCCTCACTGACTTTCCACTTTTAAGACTGATGAATATGTATGTTTTTCAGATAGAGGGCAGGGGGGAAATCCCTCTGCCCTGTTTTGTTACCTGCCCAAAAAAATCTGCAAAAAAATCTTGACATTAACTTCGCATAGCGATATATTCTCCAATTACTTCTTGCTCAAGATTGAGGCAAAATATCTACTAATCACATAGTGAAGGGGGTGGGAGCGGCAGAACACATATCAGACTTGGTAAATAAAGGTAACGGTAAACTCTAACAATCAAAAAAGGAGGATGGAAAGATGTCAAAGGGAGTAAAAATTATGATTCTTGCATTAACTGTAGTCTTCAGTCTTGTTCTCGTTGTTAACCGGAGCTGGGCAGGGGATGCCGCAAAAGGGGAAAAGGTATTTAAGGCTAATTGTATGGTATGCCATGGAGAAAAAGGTGACGGTAATGGCCCGGCGGCAGCTCCTCTAACCCCAAAGCCAAGAAACTTCACCAGTGCCACAGAGATGAAAGGTATCGATGATGCAAGACTTCACAAGTCCATTATGGAAGGAAGGCCCAATACAGCCATGGTAAGTTTTGCCAAGACTCTTAGCGCTAATGATATTGAAGACGTTATTGCATACCTAAAGACCCTAGGTGGATTCGGTAAAATGAAATAGATTTAGGGTCTGAAGTGTAGAAGTATAAAAATATAAAAGCCCTGGGTGATGTCCCAGGGCTTTTATATTTTGGGAGGTAGCGAGTGAGCAGGGTTACACAACTCTTTATTATTTCAAGCCTGATATATCTATGTTTGGGCGTTACCATAGGGGTGTTCCTTACGATCTTCCCCAATGCGATCGGGTGGCTTTTAGCCATGCATGCCCACACCAATCTGTTAGGATGGATCTCTATGATGATCTTTGCCGTGGCCTATCATGTCCTGCCACGATTCAGCGGAAGACAGCTCTATAGCGACAGGCTGGCTAATCTTCATTTGATCCTTTCTAATATTGGGCTCATGGGTCTAATCATCTCCTGGCCCCTGACAAAATACTACGGGATATCCTTATTGCAGTTATTGCTCACAGGTTCTGCACTGTTATACGCGGTAGCTGCCTATATGTTCGTCTATAACCTCTGGAAGACGGTATTCGCAAAGGGGTGAGGATGGACAGGCTTATTGTCACAGACATAGAGTTCATCGGCCACTGCGGGATTACAGAGGAGGAGAGGACCGTCGGACAGAGGATCTCTGCAGACCTCGAAATAGCCTTGGATATCTCAAAGGCCACAGCCTCTGACCGACTGGAAGATACGGTAGATTATGTGGCTATGTGTAATACAGTAGTCACTATCGGAAGGAAAGAGGCCTATTACCTGCTGGAGACCCTTGCGGAGAGGATCGCTAAAGAAATTTTGCGAATCTTTTCTGTGTCAGAGGTTACTGTAAGGTTAAGAAAATGTTCTCCACCTGTGGAAACGATAAAGGGCTATTTTGAAATAAGGATTACAAGGAAAAGACCTTAACTCCCCCCTACTGAGCCTATCCCCTTTAATGTCAGAAGGATGTTAAATTGCTCCTCCTCAGGCTTATACCTGTAAGAGAGTGTAATGCCCCAGCACTGAAAGTTATATTTTAACGAATAGTCTGCCTCCCTCATCACATGATCCTTATTGTCATACCAGAAGTCCATTAACGCATCTGCCTTATATGCCCTTATTCCCGTTGAGGCTGTCAGAAATCTAATGGAGGGGTCTTCTGAATACCTCTGTCCGAAGGTCAAATAACTTCTGCCGCCTGTTAATCGTAGATCTGTACCAGCAGAGGTTATTGTTGCCTCCGTATAACTATAGCCAATATCAGTATCTATGGAAAATGCCTTATGTAGCCTGATAATCGTCTCTAACCTCAAGTCAGAAAAACCGGGGGGAGGGGAAAGAATAGAAGAGGACGTTATCCTGTACATCTGGGTCAGCCTCAAATAAAGCGGCTCATAGGCCTCATCACTGTCCATAGATACGATCCGGTTTATCAGCGAGAGAGAGAGGAGATTTTTCTCTGTGTTCTTTTCTACAGGATCCAACAACGGCGGGGCGCCCTCTGATGAACCCTCTGCATATTCATACCTTATGGAAGGCTCTATAAAGTGTTCTACATGACCTGAACCTGCAGCAAAGGGTCTGTAGAATTTTGTCGAGACAGATGCTGTAAGGTTGTAGAGACTGGACCGTACCGGGTTCTTATCTCCATCCATGAAGTAGAAGGTCTGTTCCGTGCCAACCTCTGGGATAAAAGTAAGACCTGTGGTTTCAAAAAGCCTGGCCGATATGCGGGGTGCAAGATGCAATCGTGTCAGCCCTGTATGGGTCTCCTCCCACCTTGAAGCAGAGGATGAAAGATCCCAGTAAAGGGGAAGATCCCGGATTCTCGTATCCATCACCCTGATCCCTGCCTCAGGGAGCCTCTGAAATATCCCTTCACTCTTCCCGGAGAGGTTCCGGGTATACTGGCCCCACAAGTGCATTGACAGGGCATCCCATCTCTTATTGACATAGAGGTCTGAGTCCTGGGTCCTCTGCAGGCGCTCTCCTATGTCTTCGCTGATATCCTTGTATAAGGTCTTATCATTGAGGTAATTGACCCGCAATTTGGCGGACAGGTCCTCTGAAAGGAGTTGCCTGTGGTTATACTTTAGGTCCCAGCGTGTCTTGTCTACCTGGATATCGTTGATATAATAACCATTAAATTGGCCCATGGTATCACGGCTCAGGATATACCGGTGTTCCAGGCCCCCACCCCATCCCTTCTTTCCATAGTAATCCGCATAGATCGTGGCATCCTGACTCTTTGAGATTGCCCAGAAGAAGGCATTGTTTATCTTGAACCCCTCTCCTGTATTGTATCCTACCCGTGGTATCAGAAACCCAGTCTGTCTCTCCTGCAGGATAGGAAGGGCGATATAGGGTAAATACAGGATAGGGACACCCCTGACGGTAAAAGAGACTCCTTCTGCGGTCAGTATATGGTTCAGGTGTATATTCAGGTTTTTCCCCTTAAACCCCCAGCAGGGCGGGTTCCCGTCACAGGTCGTAAAGGCTGCTCTCTTTATTTTGAACCGGTCTTCAGATAACCTCTCTATCGAGTCACCCTCTATATGATAGTTGTCGTCTTTGATAAATATCCTCCCCTGCTCAATCCTGGCATAGTTGGTACGGATGTTGACCATCAGTCTTTCAGAAGAGAGGATGTTGTCACCATCCGTGAACTCAACGTGACCCTCGGCGGTGGCATTACCGGTGTTGTTGTCTAAGATGACCGTTGAGGCCGTGAGCCTTTTATTCTCCTGAGTGATAAGGACATCTCCTCTGACTGTATAAACACCGGCACTGTACTCAAGGAGATCACCCTTTATTTTTGTTGGCGGGTCTTTGGCAAGGGAATATCCTGGTATCAGAAGGAAAAGAAGGTAGATGAGTATAGGCACCCATTTACCCATAATTCATCTGCTCATACACTTATTACTTATTATGGCCCTGGCTTCACCCACGACATATAATGAGCCTGTAACAATAATCGTGTCTGAAGGTGAGGTGAGGTCACTTGCCAGGGACAATGCCTCAGATACTGTCCAGGTTACGTGCGGGTTAACACCGTATCTCTCTACGATATCTTTAAGCCCCTCCACGGGTAATCCCCTCTCTGTATCCGGTCTTGTAATGATGACTTCAGTGGAACAGGGTATCAGCTCCCCTATCATAGAATAGGCATCTTTATCCTTTAAAACCCCGAATATGAGGACGATCTTCCCCTGCTCCTTACCCGTCATCAATACATCCTCTATAAACTTCCTCAGGGCAATAGTACCCGCATGATTGTGTGCCCCGTCAAGTAACACCTGCGGATTGCCGGGTAATATCTCAAGCCTCCCAGGCCATGAGACATTCCTGACGCCTTCTGCTGCCTGCTGTCCAGTGATGTTAAAACCCATCTTCATCAAAAGTTCTATTGTGTAAAGGGCAACCCCTATGTTAAACATCTGGTGTCTGCCTGCGAGGGGAGACTTAAGGAGGATTCCTTTCCATCTCAGGCCATGATAATAAAACTCGCTGTAATCTATCTCTATTTTTACAGGCTCAACATAGAAGTCTCTCCCATAAACATAAGCCGCAGTCCCAGCATCTTTAGCTGTTTTTTTGATTATAGAGAGGATTTCCCCCTCTGACTCGGATGTGACTACCGGGGCATGCTCCTTGATGATTCCACATTTCTCCACGGTTATCTTTTCTAATAATGCCCCTAAATGTTCCGTGTGGTCATACCCCACATTCGTTATAACCGATACGAGGGGGTTAATGATGTTTGTCGCATCCAATCTCCCTCCCATCCCCACTTCCATGACAGCGATATCAACACGCTCCTCTGCAAAGTATACCAGGGCAAGGGCGGTAGTAAATTCAAAAAAGGTGGGGATGATATTCCGGTATCCTATCCCCTCCCTGATATCCCTTACAAGTTGGGCGACCCTTACTTCCGGTATGGGGATATTATTAATCCTTATCCTCTCAGTGAAGTTTGAGAGGTGAGGGGATGTATAAAGCCCTACCTTGTAACCGGCCTCGTGCAATATGGCAGAGAGGGTAGCTGCCGTTGAACCTTTTCCGTTGGTCCCCCCTACATGAATGGTCTTGATGCTGTGCTGGGGGTTATCCAGAAGGGCACATAACTCCCTGATATTAGCAAGACCCAATTTTATACCAAATTGCTGAAGAGAGTAGAGATATGCAAGCTCATCTTGATAGGACATGAACGTTATATACTCCTCACCGAATATTAAGTTGACGCTCAAAAATGCCCAGGTGCAAGGAAGGACAAGGATTTGAGCCGAGGCGTACTTCCTGTACGTTGAGGCTCAAATCCGATGGCCTGACGCCGCAGATGGGCATTTTTCAGCGTCAACTATCCAAAAAACCTAATGACCTGCGCCAGGGTTTCCTTTAGCATCTTCCTCTCAACGATCATATCAATCATGCCATGCTCAAGGAGGAATTCTGCCCGTTGAAAGCCCTCAGGAAGCTGCTGTTTGATCGTCTGTTCTACCACCCGGGGCCCTGCAAAACCGATCAGGGCTTTTGGTTCAGCAATGATGATATCTCCAAGCATGGCAAAACTTGCAGTCACTCCGCCAAACGTTGGGTCAGTTAATATAGAGATATAGGGGACGCCGGCCTCTGAGAGCCGTGCAATGGCAGCGCTGGTCTTGGCCATCTGCATGAGGGATAGTATCCCCTCCTGCATCCTTGCCCCCCCGGATGCTGAAACGATGATGAGTGGAGATCTTGAACTAAAAGAGGCCTCCGTTGCACGCAATATCTTTTCTCCTACAACAGACCCCATACTTCCACCCATAAACTTGAAGTTAAAAACGCCTAAGATCACCGGCTTACCGTTGATCGTCCCCTCCCCAGATATGAATGCGTCTGCATAGCCGGTAGACTTCTGATAGTTTTTAAGTCTATCCTTGTATTTTAGAGAATCCCTGAAGGTTAATGGATCAAAGGGATAGATATTGCTATCCTGCTCTTTAAAACTCCCTTCATCGAGCATGAGGGCTATCCGCTCCTCTATAGATATACCGAAGTGGTATCTGCACTTTGGGCATACCATGGAGTTCTTCTCTACTTCCTTCCTGTAGATAATCTCTCTACAGTAGTTGCATTTGATCCAGAGCCCCTCTGGTATCTTTATCTTTCTATCTTCTCTCTTAAACCAGGCCATAGTTAAACCTCAAAAACGTCTCCCTCTTCAAGGAGGACAAGATTATCCATCTTTAATTCGCAGATCTCTCTCTTTATTTCATCAACAAAAGGCGGCTTCAGATGATATATAAATATCATCATCCCATTTTTAAGGTCTATCTTCCTGAGCTCTTCAGTTAAAAGCAGTGGAGTTAAATGCCTGGTAATCACTGCCCGTTCCTTTAGTCTGTTTGGATAAGAGACCTCTATCATTAATCCCTTTAAATTAACCGTATTATTTGCCTCTTCCCATATCCTGTCTGTAGTCCATGTATCCCCTGAATATAATATTGAAGACCCATCATCGCTTATCACAAACCCAACCGTTGGCACAGTATGGTTAACAGGCACTGCCTTTACCGACAGTCTGCTCATAGCCACAGGAACCCCTTCCAGCATCTTCATATACCTGATCGCAGGGTTCTGCGGTGTAGGAAGTTTGGAAAGGTCAGGCCATATAGAACCATTGAATATGTGCTGTCTAAGAGAACTTAGGGTCTCCTCTGTACCGAAGACCTCTAACCCCTTTCCCCCCTCTGCCAACTGTTCAGCCAGGAAAGGGAGTCCCTTAATATGATCAAGATGGGCATGGCTTAGAATTAAATGCCGTATCCCCGATATTTCATCCGCCCCGCTCAGCGAGTTAATATTCCCTGCATCTACAAGTAACAGGTCGTTTATCAAAAAGGCAGCGCTCTTATACCCAAGGGCTTCAGCTCCATAGCAACCTAAGACTCTGAGCCTCATTTACTAACCCACAGCCTCTTTCATCGACCTGATAAATTTTGTCACTCTGGGCAGGAGTAGCCGCTTCCCTCTGTTCGCCTCGATAAGCTTAACCAGGGTGCTTCCTATGATCACCCCATCCGCCCATTTGGCTATCTTATTTGCCTCATCCTCCCTGGATATACCGAAACCAACGGCTATCGGAAGGTCTGTATATCCCCTTATCTCTGATACCTTCCCCTTTATCTCTAAGACATTATTAAGCCTTGCCCCTGTGATCCCGGTCATAGAGACATAATATATAAACCCTGTAGCAGAGGAGACTATCGTCTTTATCCTGTCCTCTGTACTGGTTGGCGCTAATAAGAATATGGTATCCAGCCCTGAGGTCCTTGATTGACTGATAAACTCCGATGCCTCTTCCGGGGGGAGATCAGGTATGATCACCCCATCTATCCCGGAGGAGATGGCATCCTTTGAAAATCTGTCTAATCCATACTGGAAGATGATGTTATAGTAGGTCATCACAATAATAGGAATTGAGCTGTCCTCTTTTCGAAGCCTTTTGACAAGGGCCATCACCTTTCTTAGTGTCGTTCCGGACTTAAGGGCACGTTCAGAGGCCCTCTGTATCGCAGGGCCGTCAGCCAGAGGATCTGAGAATGGGACACCCAGCTCAAGGATATCTCCACCTGCCTGTTCTATCGTGGATATCAGAGCCTCTGTTGTGGGAAGGTCAGGATCCCCTGCCATGATATAAGATATCAGGGCCTTCTTCTTCTGTGCCCTGAGTTTTTCAAATGTCGTCTGTATTCTTCCCATTTACCTGCTGCCTAAGATCTCTGCGACATGCTGTACATCCTTATCCCCCCTGCCGGAGAGGTTTACTATTATAACACGATCCTTTGATAAAGAGGGCGCTAACTTCATCGTATAGGCGATGGCATGGGCGCTCTCCAATGCCGGCACTATCCCCTCAATCTCGCTGAGGAATGAAAATGCCTTGAGGGCCTCTTTATCTGTAACTGAGGTATACTCGATCCTCTTTGAATCCTTATAGTAGCTGTGTTCAGGTCCTACTGCTGAGTAATCAAGACCTGCAGACACCGAGTGGGTTACCCTTATCTGTCCCTCCTTGTCCTGAAGGAGAAAGGTCTTTGTCCCCTGGAAGATCCCCACGGAACCTGTGGCAAATCGTGCGGCATGTTTTCCTGTCTTAATACCAAGCCCACCCGCCTCTACACCAACCATCTTAACGAGGGAGTCCCCGATAAAGGAATAGAAAAGCCCTATCGCATTACTCCCCCCTCCGACACACGCTATAAGGCAGTCAGGGAGTCTCCCCTCTGCCTCAACGATCTGTTCCCTCGCCTCCCGCCCTATGACAGACTGGAAATCCCTTATTATCATAGGATATGGGTGTGCCCCCAGGACTGAGCCTAAGATATAATGTGTGGTGCGCACATGGGTCGTCCAATCTCTCATCGCCTCGTTGATCGCATCTTTCAGAGTCCTGCTCCCATTATCCACGGGTGTCACCTTTGCCCCGAGGAGCCTCATCCTGAAGACATTCAAAGACTGCCGTGCCATATCCTCTGTGCCCATATATATCTCGCACTCAAGTCCGAACATGGCGGCCACTGTGGCCGTTGCTACACCATGCTGGCCTGCGCCCGTCTCTGCGATAACTCTGTGTTTCCCCATCCGCCTGGTGAGAATGGCCTGTCCTATTGTATTATTGATCTTATGGGCCCCGGTGTGACACAGGTCTTCACGCTTGAGGTATATCCTGGCCCCTTTAAGATGTTTTGTCAGTCTCTCTGCAAAGTAGAGGGGCGTTGGCCGTCCTACATATTTTTTCAGATAATACTCAACCTCTTCTTTAAATGCAGGATCTGTCTTCGCCTTTGAGTAGACCTCTTCTAATTCTGATAACGCAGGCATGAGTGTCTCCGGGACAAACTTCCCGCCATAAATACCGAAATGACCGCGACTATCTGGCAACATTCAGACCCCTCACCTCTCTGATAAACTCCCTGATCTTTCCATGATCCTTTTTCCCCGGACTGATCTCTACGCCACTGGACACATCAACACCATAAGGTTTAACCTTCCTTATAGCCTCTCCAACATTGGAGGGAGTTAATCCACCGGAGAGGATGATCCTGCCATATTCCTTTGCCATCTCTGCAATCTTCCAGTCAAAAGGCTTCCCTGTACCGCCCTTGATCTTCTCGTGATAAGCATCCAGCAAAAAGGTATCCAGAGAATACATACTCATACTGCTGATACTCTCTGCGTCTTTTATCCTGATAGCCTTGATGACCTTTTCTCTAAACCTGGTGCATAGCAGCGGCGACTCTGAACCATGGAATTGAAGCACCTGTACACAACTTTCCCGCAGAATGCGCCTTATCATATCCTCACCTTCATCCAGAATAACACCCACCGTAGTAATAAATACGGGTAGTTTTGAGATGATGCTCCGGGCATTCCCGGGATCAATGAAACGGGGACTCTCAGGATAAAACACAAATCCCAATGCGTCCGCGCCCGCTTCTGCTGCTGCGATCGCATCCTCTAAGTTTGTTATGCCACAGATCTTGACCTTAACCATAGTTAGTCAGCTATAAGTTCCCTTATCTTCTCACCCACATCCTTTGATATCACTATCGACTCACCCACAAGTATGGCATGAACACCCGCATCTGCCAGCCTCTCAACATCTCTCCTGCTCTCTATCCCGCTCTCACTGACTATAATCTTTCCCCTGGGGATCTCTTTTACTACCCTGAGTGTGGTATTCATATCTATCTTAAAGGTCATCAAATCCCTGTTATTGATCCCGATGATCTCAGCACCGGCCTTCAGCGCCGTCTCAAGTTCTCTCTCATCATGTATCTCAACAAGACTGGACATACCAAGTTCCGATGATAGTAAAATAAAATCAGAGAGAGCGGACAGTTCCAATACAGAGGTAATCAGAAGTACCGCATCAGCGCCTATATACCTTGATTCATAGATATGATACTCCTCAAAGAGAAAATCCTTTCTCAGTACCGGAATCTTCGTACATCCCCTTGCTATATTAATATACTCAGGATTTCCTGAAAAGAATCTCTTTTCAGTAAGCACGGATATCGCAGATGCCCCTGCCTCTTCGTACCTTCTTGCAAGATCATCGACCTTCAGATCTTCTATGAGCAGGCCTTTTGACGGAGACCGCTTTTTAATCTCCGCAATGAGCTGAATGGGTCTATCATCTGACCGTGATGATATTGATGCATAGAAATTGCGCGGAAGCTCAACATCACGGATACGGGCCTTAATCTCTTTAAGTGGCAGCCGTATCCGATCTTCAGCCAGTTCCGCCCTTTTGTTCTCAACTATCTTTGCTAAGAAACCTTCCATATATATGTGTGGGTGCACCCTTAATTCGTTGCCCTTTTCAACGCGTCTAATTTTGCCAGGGCCCTTCCAGAGTCAATAGATTCTTCTGCCACTTTGATGGCAGTACTAAAATCAGAAGACTTCCCGCTGGCCACAATACCCGCTGATGCGTTAAGGAGCACTATATCCCGTCTTGGACCTTTCTCACCTTCCAATATCTTCAGCACAATACAGGCATTATCATCTGCACTGCCCCCCCTGAGATCCCCGATCGTACCACTCCTTATCCCAAAATCTCCTGGCCGGATTTTACAGGTCTTTACCTCTCCTCTGTAGCCTTCGCTCACGACGGTCTCTCCGGTTATTGTGATCTCATCCAACCCATCACTCCCATGGACTACAAAGCAATGTGTCGCTCCAAGATTCAATAATACGCGGGCTAACATCTCGGTTAGATGGAATGAATATACGCCGATCACTTGACAGGCTGCGCCGGCAGGATTGGTAAGGGGGCCAAGTATATTAAATATCGTTCTGATTCCAATCTCCTGTCTTGGACCGATCGCATAGCGCATCGCAGGATGATGCATGGGGGCGAAGAGAAACCCTATCCCTATCTCGTTGACGCACCTCTCCACCCTTTCCGGCGGTATATCGATATTTACACCGAGCGCCTTAAGCACATCCGCGCTCCCGCACATGCTTGAGACAGAACGGTTCCCATGCTTTGCGACAGTGACACCGGCACCGGCTACTACGAAGGCTGCAGCCGTTGATATATTAAAGGTATGGGAACGATCCCCGCCAGTACCACAAGTATCTACAACATGGGGATCGGCCACATGAATCCTTGTCGCCTTATTACGCATTACCCTGGTTGCACCTGTGATCTCCTCTATCGTTTCCCCCTTTATCCTGAGCGCGGTAAGGAATGCGGCGATCTGGGCCTGAGTGGCCTGACCACTCATGATCTCCTCCATGACTGACTCAGATTCACTTTCACTCAGGTCTTTTTGCTCTACAAGTTTTGTGATAGCCTCTTTAATCATAGTTCTACAAAATTCTTCAACAGGTCCTTTCCCACCATGGTCAATATGGACTCCGGATGAAATTGCACCCCCTCAACCTTATATTCCCTGTGTCTAATCCCCATAATCTCTCCCTCTTCTGTCTCAGCACTGATTTCAAGGGATACCGGAAGTGTTTCTCTCTTGACTATCAGGGAGTGATAGCGCGTTGCCTCAAAAGGGTTAGGCAACCCTCTAAAGATGGTCTTACTATCATGATGTATCATCGATGTCTTGCCATGCATCAGTCTATAGTTTCTTACAATATCCCCGCCAAAGGCCTCACCAATGGCCTGATGACCTAGACAAACACCTAATATCGGGATCTTTCCTGCAAAGTGCTTTATTAAATCCACAGAGATACCGGCCTCTTTCGGGGTGCATGGTCCTGGTGAAATGACTATCTTCTCAGGCGCAAGATCTTCTATCTCTGCTATGCCGATTTTGTCATTGCGGAAGACACGGACATCCTGACCCAGTTCACCCAGATACTGAACCAGGTTATAGGTAAAGGAATCATAGTTGTCGATTACTAACAGCATGGTATGTTCCTAATCTAAACCTCTCTCTGCCATCTCTATCGCCTTAACCATCCCCTTGACCTTGTTCGTCGTTTCGAGATACTCCTTTTCCGGCTCCGAGTCTGCCACAATCCCTGCCGCTGCCTGTACATAGGCCCTTTTACCCTTTATTATAATCGTCCTGATAGTAATGCACGTATCCATGTTTCCCTGGAAACTGAAATATCCAACCGCGCCTGCATAGAGCCCCCGATTTGATGGTTCAAGCTCTTCGATGACCTCCATGGAGCGAATCTTAGGAGCCCCTGTCACCGTCCCTGCCGGAAAGCATGCCTCCAGGAGATCAAACTGATCATATCGGGGTTCGATCTCCCCCATGACATTGGAGACAAGATGCATTACATGAGAATATCTCTCGATCACCATCAACTCATTGACATGAACACTCCCCTTCTTGCAAACCCTCCCAATGTCATTGCGGCCCAGGTCTACTAACATGATATGTTCTGCCCGCTCCTTAGGGTCCGAAATAAGTTCATATTCCATTCGCTTATCGTCCTCAGGATCCCTTCCACGCCTCCTTGTGCCGGCAATAGGCCTTGTCTCTACAAGACTACCCTCTAATCTCACCAGCACTTCAGGGGAACTTCCCACGACATGGAGATCCCCATAGCGGAGATAGAACATGTAGGGGGATGGATTGACCCTCCGCAGGGCCCTGTATATATCAAATGGATTTGAGCGTGTATTAAGGCTAAGCCGTTGAGATATCTGTACCTGAAATATATCCCCGGCAGCAATATACTCCTTTGCCCTCTTCACCTTCTTAATAAATCCCTTTTTGGTAAAATTTGATTTCCACCTTAGCTCTCTCTCCTTACCCTTTTGGGACTTTTTATGTTTAAGTCTCCCCCAGAGTGACTCCACGATCTCATTGATCCTCTCTATGGCATTCCCGTAGTGAGATTTTAGATCATCATCCGTGATATGGGCGTTGTAGACGACCTTTATTGTGTGTTGGAGATTATCGAATATCAGGATACTGTCAGTAATTACAAAATAAAGATCAGGAAAGTCAAAGACCACCCTTTTCTTAATATCCACATCCTCGAAGAACCGTACCATATCATAGCTCAGATAGCCTACGGCTCCTCCAAAAAATCTTGGGAGATTCTCGTCAATCACAGGCCGATATTCTGCTATCACATCCTTGACCGCTTGAAGTGGATTTTTGTAGACCCCTGCTTTTACAATCCCATCTTTAATGATGGTTACACCCTCTTTATCTCCGCGTATAACCACCCTGGGGTTACTCCCAAGAAAGCTATACCTCGCCCATTTCTCCCTCCCCTCCACGCTCTCGAGGAGAAATGCATAGTCGCCTTTGTCTATCTTCATAAAGGCAGAGAGTGGAGTCTCAAGGTCAGCGAATATCTCTTTATATACCGGGATAAGATTCCCTCGCTCCGCCTTTTTACAGAATTCTTCAAAGGTTGGTTGATACATGATAGACTAAAAAATTAACATATATGGGGAGGAAGAGTCAAGGAATTAGGAGGGAATTTATCTCGCATAGGAGAGATGTAAGATCATCTTTTCGATACGCTTATCATAGGATGTAAAGGGGTCCATGCAGAGTACTGTCTCTTCTCCATATCCATCTAATTTCAAATAAGTCCAATCCACACTGTAAGACCGGTTTTTCATGTTCGCAATACGGATGAAGTCCCCCCTGAGCTTGGCCCTGGTATTTTGTGGCGGATATTCCATGGCATACTGTATATCCTTATCCCCCACCATCCTCTCGATCAATCCTTCTCTCTCCATGAGATAATAGAGTCCTCTATCCTTTTTAATATCATGATACTGTAAGTCCATCATCCCAATCCGTGGATCATCCCAGTCACATCCTTTTTTCTCTCTATAGGAATTTATAAGTTCAAATTTTGTTATCCAATCAATATAGCGGGATAATTCAACTGGATTATCTTCTAATTTATCCAATACAAACTCCCACTTCTCTAATATATCTTCTGTGATCCCGTCCTTCTTCTTATGCGCAAGATAACTTTGCACCAGTTCTAAATAGGTCTTCTGTATTTCAATCGCTGTAAGGGACATCCCGTTCTCTAATTTAACAGTCTTCTTCATTGATAAATCTCTTGATATCTCCTTTATTGCACGTACAGGGTCATCTAAATCTAACCCTCTTACAGGATAACCATCCTCGATCATCTGGAGAATAAGGGCGGTGATGCCAACCTTGAGGTATGTCGTATATTCCGACATGTTTGCATCCCCGACGATTATATGTAATCGCCGGTATTTTTCAGCATCCGCGTGGGGTTCGTCTCTCGTATTGATAATGCTCCTTGAGGAGGTCGTGGAACAGGATATCTTCTGATTGATATGTTGAGCTCTCTGGGATATAGAGAAAAAGGTTTTCCCTGACTCCCTAAGTACCTTCCCTGCCCCCGCATAGATTTGTCTTGTTACAAAGAATGGTATGAGCCGTTCTGAAAACCTCCAGAAATCGATATGCCTTGCAACAAGATAATTTTCATGGCATCCATAGGTATTGCCGGCAGAGTCAGTATTATTCTTGTAGATGAAGATCTCTCCAATGATACCATCCTCCTTCATCCTCTTCTCTGCAAGATTAAGGGATGCCTCTAAGATTCTTTCACCTGCCTTATCATAGACAACAAGATCAAATACATTATCGCATTCAGGCGTGGCATACTCGGGGTGACAACCGGTGTCCTGATAAAACCTCGCACCGTTTGGTAAAAAGGCATTAGAGGACCAGCTATTTGAGATAATCCCTTCGAACAGATAGCCTAATATCCTTTCAAGGGGGACGGAACTCTTCTCCTGGGTAGAAAAGATCAGGCCATATTCATTTTCTAAACCATAAATCCTGTGTTCCATTGAATATACTCTAATTTGTTATAAGTACCGTCAACTCATCTATCCCTAGCCTCTTGAACTTCCGTCCATTTTTGTTCCTGTCTAAGACAGCGACTTCCATGTTTTCCATTGGGAGTTTCATATTGACTACTGACTCCAGGGCCTCAATAGAGAGTTTTAAAGCCTCCTTAAGGGGCATATTGGATCTATACCTCTCCTTTAGGAAGATCTTTATCGCGTCCGCCCTCCCCCCTATGACGGTATAACCTTTCTCATCACTGATATTTCCGTCATACAGTATCCTGTAGATCTCGTTTGTCTCCGGGTTATCCTGTATCTCGGCAACCAGTATTTCCACTTCGAGTGGTTTAATCTCCTGGCTAAAGATAGTGCCCAATGTCTGTGAATAGGCATTCGCTAAAGACTTGGCAGTTACATCTTCCCGGCTATAGGCATACCCTTTTAAGTCTGCATGTCTGATACCTGCTTTTCTCAAGCTCTCAAACTCACTGTATTTCCCTGCCCCGGCAAAGGCAATGCGATCGTAGACCTCTGATATCTTATTCAGAGATAAACTGGGGTTATCGGCAAAGAATAATATACCGTCCTGGTATTCCAGGACTATAATAGACCTCCCTTTTGCGATCCCCTTCTGGGCATACTCGGCCTTATCCTGCATCATCTGTTCAGGTGAAACATAATATGGAAAAGGCATTTATTCTTTCTCCTTTTTTGCTGCCTTCTGTTTACCGGCGATCAAACGCTTATAAATAGCTTCTATAGATTCTGAGTTTATGTCGACAATCCCACTTTTTCTGATGGCCTTTACCGTAGGATATATTCCTCTAATCATATCTGGTCCTGCCGTACCTCTGTCCTCTTCAGAGGCATCGTATAACGCCTCTAAGGCTAATAGAATTGACTTATCCTCCGGCATATCAGGAGAATACATCTTTTTTAGAGTATTCCTCGCATCCTTCCCTCCGGAACCAGTAGCATAATACTCTGTCTCCTCGTATCTGCCCCCTGTAATATCATACTTATATATACGTCCTTCCCCTTTATTCAGATCGTAACCGGCAAATATCGGAATAACGATCAAGCCCTGCATGGCGAAAGGCAGATTCCCTTTTATCATCTGCGATAGTTTGTTGGCCTTTCCCTCCGTTGTAAGCGGTACCCCCTCTAACTTTTCATAATGTTCTAATTCCACCTGGAAAAGCTTCGCCATCTCAATGCATGCCCCTGCCGCACCAGATATGGCTATGGCAGAATAATCGTCACATTTATAAACCTTCTCCACGCGTCGCGCAGCCACCTGATACCCTTCTGTCGCCATCCTGTCTCCCGCTATAATCACACCATCTCCGTATTTTAGCGCAAGGACAGTTGTGCCAAAGGGAACACTCTTTAATGCCTCCTTATTACCCATGGTATTTGCTGTGTTATTTACATTGTTGTTAAGACCGAATTGTGTAAGCAGATTGGGATATTGGGACGTCAGGAAATCGTAAAAACTCGAATTCTCCATAATTACTCTCCACCCTTTTGCACGTAGTTTTTCACAAACTCTTCTGCATTCTCCTCAAGGACATCATCAATCTTATCTAACAATTCGTCTATGTCTTCCTTTATCTTTTTCCCTTTTTCTATAACTTCAGGGTTAGCCGTTGCCGGCTTTTCGGTTTTATCTTTAGACTTTTTCTTTTCTCTTTCCTGGGAACCCATGGTTAACCCTCCCTCAAGCGGCAAGATTTCGTAAGAGATCCTCCGCGGTTTCTGACCTCATAAGTACATCACCCACCAAAACCTCTGTCCCTTTTAACGGGTGTAGTAACGGAACCCTCTTAATCGTGAAATTCCCGATATCAAATAATACAGAAGTCCAACTGGTTGCATAGACCTCCTTTGGAAATTTCTTGATGCACGTGCCTCTGAAAAAGGCACGAGTATCCCGGGGCGGAGAATCCCTGGCCACGAGAACCATCCCCTCAGAGACAAAGTTGTCCACATAACCATCTTTGACCAGGGTATAGTAAAGCCCCTTATCCGGGTTCAGATCATGATATTGCAGATCCATCATCGCAAGTTTTGGATTGTCCCACCCATACCCCTTTTTCTCACGGTATGTATTTATTAATTCATACTTTATTAACCAGTCAATTTTTGTGCTTAATTCAGAGGGGTCCTTCTCAAGCTTTTCTAATGTCTCCTCCCAGTATCTCATAACTTCATACACAAAGGGTTCCCCCTCTATCCTGTCAAAATATTTATGAGATTGCTCTAAATAGGCCTTTTGTATCTCAATGGGTGTATATTCTTTCCCATTGGCAAGCCTGACAGTCTTCTTCAGAGTTATATCTCTCGATATGGCCTTTATAGCCTGCAGGGGATTCTCAAGTTCCAATCCTGTAAGATAGTGATTATTGTCTATCATCTGCAATATCAAGGCCGTTGTCCCGACCTTGAGATATGTTGAAAACTCTGACATGTTTGCATCACCCACAATGACATGCAGCCTTCGGAACTGCCTGGGGTCTGCGTGGGGTTCATCACGGGTGTTCACGATAGGACGTTTGGCCATCGTGTTAAGATCGATCAACGTCTCGAAGAAATCGGCCCTTTGTGAAATCTGATAGGTTGCGGAATCTGCCTTATTATCCGTCCCTACCTTCCCGGACCCTGTGAAGCTCTGTCTTGTTACGAGAAAGGGCACCAGACTCTGGACAATTTTATCGAACTGGGTGCTGCGTAACATTAAATAGTTTTCGTGATAGCCATAACTATTCCCCTTTCCATCTGTATTATTCTTGTATATGAAAAACTTTTTATCTTCCTTTCTGACTCGATTAGCATTCTCCAGGCATAAGTGCATCAATCTCTCGCCGGCCTTTTCATAAATAACCACATCCCTCGGGTTAGTACATTCGGGAGTGGAGTATTCCGGATGAGCTCCGTCTACATATAAACGACCCCCATTTTCCAGAGGTTTGTTCAGGCTTAAATTCTGATCCTGGGTTGGCCTCTCTTTTTCTCCCTCGACTGTAAATCCCCTTGCATCCACCAACGGGTCTTCGTTTTCATAATCCCATAACACCCTGATTGATGAAAATGGACGCAGATGATTTATGACAAACAGAGAAGATGATACAGGATCATCCCCCTCCACTTTTTTAGAGGTAATACCAAATTCTGTTTCTGTCCCTATAACTGATTTAATTGGCATCTAAGCCTTCCCCTATTTAATGCCTCTACAAAGTTCAGGTAGCAAGAAGGTTCCCGCTTACTTGCTACCTGTTCACTGCTACTTTACTTATAAATAATGTCCAGTCGGAACCGTCTCAACCCGCCTCGACTCCTTCGCTTTTCCGCTAATCGTTCGTGCACTGATTATCCTCTCATTTTTCCTGCCTGCAATCTTTGCCCAGTCATCTGGATTGGTTGTATTCGGAAGATCTTCATTCTCCTTAAATTCATCTTTTACAGCCGTCAACAGATCTTCTCCCTTAATTCCCCCCTCGCCTGTGGTAATCATACGTTTTATTGCATATTTCTTCCCTCTGGAGACAATCCCTTCTATCATGGCACCACTGACAAAGTCTTTAAAGTAGAGTATCTCTTTCTCACCGTTCGCATAGGTTACTTCTAAAAACTTGTTCTCCTCATCAGCGCTATACATGTGCTCCACAACATCGTTAATCAATCTTCCTACAGCCTTCTTGAAGTCTCCATTATCTCGTTCGAGCTCAGATTTATGAAAAGGCAGATCCGTAATAAGATATTTACTGAATATATCTTTAGCTGCTTCCATATCAGGGCGATCTATTCTAATCTTTATATCTAAACGGCCTGGCCTGAGTATGGCAGGGTCAATCAGATCCTGCCTGTTGCTGGCCCCTATCACTATGACGTTTCGCAAGCTTTCCACACCATCTATTTCAGATAAAAACTGCGGGACTATTGTAGACTCAACATCTGAGGATATCCCTGTCCCCCGTGTTCTAAACAATGCATCCATCTCATCAAAGAATACCACCACAGGCATCCCTTCTTCAGCCTTCTCCTTTGCCTTACTAAAGACTTCTCTGATCTGACGTTCGCTCTCACCTACATATTTATTCAATAACTCAGGCCCCTTGACGTGAAGGAAATAACTTCGCACATCTTTGCCTTTTTTAGATTCTAATCTCTTAGCAATAGAATTAGCAACCGCCTTTGCAATCAGGGTCTTGCCACATCCAGGTGGCCCATACAATAGAACCCCTTTGGGCGGACTCAACCTATACTCTTTAAACAATTCAGGATAGATAAAGGGAAGCTCAATAGCATCCGTGATGGTTTCTATCTGCCTCTTTAAACCGCCTATATCTGAATAAGTCACATCTGGCACCTCTTCGAGAATTACCTCTTCCATCTCAGCCTTGGGCAATTTCTCAAGCAGCAGACCAGAGCGGTGATCAAAAAGGAGTACGTCCCCAACACTTAATTTTATATTATGAAGAGGTTCAGCTATCTCAGCGACCCTATCTTCATCCCCATGCAGAGAGATAATAGCCCTATCTTTCGTTATCCGGTCTTTCAAGCGAACAACCTCTCCCTGACCTTCATAACCCCTTACCTCTACTACATTAAGGGCCTCGTTGAGTATGATTTCCTGTCCCTTGCGCAGATCATGGATGTCGATACCTGGACGTATATTAACCTTAAGTTTCCGGCCAGACACAAAAATATTGGCTGTTCCATCTTCATTGACATTAGAAAAGACACCGTAACTTGCGGGTGGAGAAGTCAGTTTCTCGATCTCATTTCTTAATGCCTGTATCTGATCTTTGGCCTCCTGAAGTACAGATGATAACTTCTCATTCTGTTTAAACGCATTATCTAATTTATATCTTGACTCAGTTAATCGCTGCACCTCCTCCTCTAAATTCTTTACATAATCACAGAGGGTTTCAATCTCCTTTTCATACTCTGCTATCTTCTCCTCATTAGACATCTCTAATGACTTCTTAACAGAATTCTTCACAGGATTCCTCATAGAATTTAATCTATAGCTTTTCTTTGATTCTGACATGATTCCTCCTTTCGCAAGAAGCTGAAGAATTCTTATTCTTCAATGAGTTATGTAAATCAATTCTACCATCTAAATACTTCAGGGTCAAATCAACGAATCCAACTCACACAGCAGGGGCATATTGCAATATGTCCCTGCTGTTTTTCCATAAACTAAGCTCATCGAGCATGCCGACAGTCGCTGCGTTCACAGACCTTGAATTCAATATGGCAGAGATGACCGCCACACCATAGGCCCCTTTTTCTATTACACTCTTCACCTTCTCTACCTTTATACCCCCTATCGCAAACACAGGAATTTTTATCCCCTTAGTCACACTGGATAATTTACGTAATCCAACAGGTGGTCCATACACTAACTTAGTTGGTGTTGCAAAGACCGGGCCAAACGTAATAAAATCAGCCCCTGCACTCTCTGCCTCCCTTGCCTCTTTTAAACTATGTGTAGAGACACCAATAATAAATCTGTCACCCAGGATCCTACGGGCCACCTTTACTGAGAAGCTGTCCTGCCCTAAGTGTATTCCATCTGCATCTAAGGCCATAGCAACATCTATCCTGTCATTGATGAAAAACTCTACAGAGTTCTCAGCGGTTAATCGTCTAAGCCCCTCTCCTATCTTAAGAAACTCCTTAAGCGGCATTTTTTTCCCCCTGAGCTGCACCCCTTTTACCCCACCATCAATTGCCTCCTTCACCGATGAAAATAAGTCTCTTTGAACCTGTCCAGTATCTGCTATAAGGTATAGGTCAAAATCTATTTCTTTCCTATTCAATCATACCCTCCAGAGGGCTGCTCGCGGATGCATATAGCTTCTTGGGTATCCTACCAGCTAACCAGGCCAATCTGCCAGCCTCCACACCCATCTTCATGGCATAGGCCATCTTAACCGGGTCTTTTGCACCTGCTATTGCGGTATTCATGAGTACCGCATCACAACCAAGTTCCATCGCGATTGCCGCATCAGAGGCCGTACCTACACCAGCATCCACGACAACTGGAACGGATACAATCTCCTTGATTATCCTGATATTATAGGGATTCCTTATCCCCAGCCCTGATCCTATTGGTGCTGCAAGGGGCATGATTGCTTCACACCCAATATCCTCCAACTTCCTGGCCATCACTGGATCATCATTTGTATAAGGCAGGACTATGAATCCCTCTTTTACAAGGACCTTAGCAGCCTCTATGAGAGCCTCATTATCTGGCAGCAGGGTTCGTTCATCTCCAATCACCTCTAACTTAACCCAGTCTGATATCCCTGCAGCACGGGCCAGCCTTGCAGTTCGTATGGCATCTTCAGTGGTATAACAACCCGCAGTATTCGGTAGAATTATATACTTCTTAGGGTCTATATAATCTAAGAGGTTTTCTTTTGAATGATCTGTAATATTGACCCTCCTGACAGCTACAGTAACAACATGGGCACCAGAGGCCTCTACAGCCTCTTTAGTCTCTTTGAAGTCCCTATACTTTCCAGTACCAACCCATAGACGCGATTTTATTTCTACCCCGGCGATCTTTAGTATATTATCCATTTCCACCTCCAACAAAGGTAATGATTTCTAAACCGTCACTCTCTTTGAGGTATACCGAACCAAACTGGGTTCTATCAATGATTTCTCTGTTATATTCGACAGCAATTCGGGATGGATCAATGTCCAGAAATTTCAGCAGAGATAAAAGCGACATCTCTGCTGAGATACTCTGGATCTTGCCATTTATCGTAACATTAATATTCATAGATAAAAAAAGCCGTACCTCTCACCGGGAAGTACGGCTTTATACTCCCACTTCCCTACGCTGGCATTATCCAGGTCAGGTTCAAAGGGTTACCCTCAACTCTATTGCCAGAGAATCAAATCATTGGTTAATTGATCAATACGATCTTCTCACCAACTAACCATTGGCTTGTTTGCAATGGCATGCTCCCGAGGATTCTCAGCCTAAAAGGCTCCCCTAGTGGAATTGTATTTATGAAATTAAAATATCATAACAGCTGCACAATAGAGTTGTCAACTCTAAGGCAGGCTTGGAAGGCATGGGAACTCTTCAGTGAGGGTGGGGGCGTTGCCCCTGAGCGACTTGCCGAAAGCAGTTGGGTACCTATCAAGGCGAGCAGGCGGAGGAAAGCCAGCCCGTTAGAGGCTGGAAGGCTTCCCCGACCGCGAGTCCTTAGATAGGTCAACTGCGAAGGCCAGGAGCGAAGGGGCAACGGCCCCACCCTCCTCTGAAGGATTACGCCTGTCCCCTTTTCTCTTGTACTACTCATAATATGACGCCGATGAGCTCTCATTCTCCCACACGCAGACACGGCTCAACTTTGTATTATGGCTGTTCAACCTCTTTGAAAGTGTCTCATATAGCCAGAGCGCCATATTTTCTGCTGTAGGATTTATGGCACTAAAGGGTGGATTATCATTCAGGTAGGTATGATCAAGGGTGTGAAGCAGGCTTTCTGTCTCCTGTTTAAGCATTCTAAAATCTATCGACATACCTAAGTTATCAAGGCTGTTGCCCTGCATCACGACCTCTATCTTCCAATTATGGCCATGAATATTCTTACAATTCCCGGGGTAATTTCTAAGGCTATGGGCCGCAGCAAAGGTCGTTATAATTTTTACCTCATACATGCTCATCCGTCCTCTTCTTAACAATCTTCAAAAACTCTTCCCTGAAGTTGCCGCCCCTGTGATCTCCTCTAAAGCTTGTCGTAATAACCTCTGTGATGTTTTGTGCAGGAAACCTTGCCTTCATACAATAATGCTGGGCTACCATATAAACCCCTACAGTAACCGGACTAATCGATTTGTATATGATATCGGCTATCTCCGATGTAAGGCTCTCCTGCAGATGAAGGCGTGCAGATAACATGTGTACCAGTTTGCCTATATTAGATAGCCCCACAATCTCCCTATCCGGTCTGTATCCTATTGATACAAAACCAGAGAAGGGCAGGAAATGGTCCTGGCATACAGAGACAAAAGGAATATTGCTTATGAATACAGGGTCATTCGAAGCCGCAGGCTGGCGAGAGCTCAATGCACTCCAGGGGTCCTGGGCATACCCCGATAAAAGGACATCTGACCACAGCCTCTCGAGATTATCGAGAATTTTTCCTCTCGACTCCTCGCTGATATCAAGTTCTATTGACTCAATAAATTTGGTCAGCCCTTCTCTCATCAATTTGTTGTTCATAATTGCATATCTTAACACATCCCTGTGATCTTTTACAATCTGCCTGCTGTTTTATCTTCTTTCATTTGCCACCTTCCATCCCATCTGGTAGCATAAAATCATGAGGACTAAATTGCATTTCTTGATGTCACGGCCAGATTATTATACTATTGCCTATGAAATAAATCCCTGGATGAACATGAATAACCCTGCTGACACAGCAGAAGCGCATCATCAGTGGAAAACCCTGTATCATGTTATGCAGAATTCAGGGGCAAAGATATCCCTTATTGAACCTGTTGAAGGTTTGCCTGATATGGTATTTACTGCCAATGCAGGACTTGTCTGCAAAGATAAAGTAATCTTAGGGCACTTCAAACATAGAGAAAGACAAGGGGAGGAGAAACATTATGCAAAATGGTTTTCCGACCAGGGATATAATTGCTACAGACTGCCTGATGGTATATCCTTTGAAGGCGAAGGGGATACTGTCTTCTATAAAGATACGCTACTGCTCGGACATGGATTCCGAACCGATATGGCCTCTCATCCCCGTATAGGCGACATAACAGGCAGGGGGTACAAATCCCTCAGGCTTATTGATCCACACTTCTACCACTTAGATACCTGCTTGTTATTTATAGAGGAGATCGACCTTCTCCTGTATTATCCTGGGGCCTTTCATCCGGAAAGTGTGAAGGACATAGAAGGCCTCCCTTCAAAGATATTGAAACTCCCTGAAGAGGATGCCAAATTGTTTGTCTGCAATTCAATCTGTATAGGGATGAACCTCTTGTTGCACAAATGTACCGATGCCTTATTAACTAAACTTAAAGAATATGGCCTTAACATTATATCTTCAGACATCTCTGAATTTATAAAGTCTGGCGGGAGTGTACGATGCATGGTCTTACACCTCTCTT
>JAHFEQ010000017.1:0-5226 GCA_023248395.1 Nitrospirota bacterium | reverse complement strand
GTTAAACTGTCGACTCCCACCAAAGATCGTAACCTGTCAAAAAACAACCTCCTCCCTTTTACAGTTTCCCTGTTTTCAATCGCCACCTTAGATATATGCCCTATAATACTGGAGGTGGAAAAGGTGGATATATCTGATAGATATCCACAGAAATATGGTTTTACCCCACAGGACATCTCTATACATCGGGATATCTTCTCATAAGCCTTTACAGCGGCAAGCTCATCTGCTGCATCTGTAATTACTATCCCTATCCTCTTCCTTTCCGCTCCTGCAACAAACGATTTTACTTCCCTGTACACCCTGATCATGCTCGTACAGAAAGCAGGTATAATAAAGACGGCCTCTTCTATAAGCGACTGGAGATTATCTTCATTTTGCCTTAAAATTACAATATCTATCTCCTTCTCTATAGAGATAAGGGCTTTGAGCATCAAGACGATATCCGGTGTCTTCATTTTGCAGATCTCTTTTATACTGAGACGTGGGGCAAGTAGTTTTAGACCAGAGGACCCGGTATATATGATGTCAGCGGGATAGTACTGCTCCTGAAAGTAGTGTCTGAATAAGTATCCTGGGATAGAGAGCCCCAGCATCAATGCAATACTCGGAAAACGGGTATCTGTATCTATGACTAATGTCCTGATGCCATGGTTACAGAGTTCTATACCTATTCTTGAAGTAAAAAGGGCGCTTCTTCGGGGTTCAAAAAGATCAACAATAGAGACTACCTGATATCTGATCTCATCATCTTCATCTTCTATAAGAGAAGTGGAATCCCCTTTCTTCCGGTCCTGAGAGATAAAGTAATGGGAGATATCTTCAAGTCCTCTCCCCAATCGCCTTCTTTTTTGCACCACTCCTCCTCAGTCAATGACAATTAAGGAGTTACATGAACCCATTTTGTTATCCACGATATTGGGATTGCCTGGGTCTTCCTTCCACTCTCCATCAATAAAGAATTTGTATTGATACGCTCCAGGAGAGATCTTGATGATCTTTTTCCATGTGCCATCTTCATCACGTATAGTGACTACTCCTTTGTCCGGTACCCAGTTGTTAAAATCTCCGGCAATTTTGACCTCTATAGCCCGTGGATCTTTATATATAAAAAGAAAACCACTATCCATAAAACCAGACGTTGCAACCCCTCTTTCAGATGCTATTTTCGGGGTTATATTAATTGAAGAACTTAGTACAGCAACGGATCGGTTTTCCATGGAGGGGTCTTCCTGCAGAAGGACTTCATCAACAGCAGCAGAGTAATCCCAGTGGCCAATAGAATTTGTGGCATATTCACTTACAGGACAACCAAAGCTGACAGATTCACGAAGTTTGGTACAGACCCGTATAGGAGTAGAGAAAATAATCCCTTTGAAATGACTTTTTACCTCCTCTAATATCTCTCTGGCAAAACGGCTTCTCCTGTTATACATCGTTGGCAGTAGGTAAGTCTCTACTTTGTGGCCACTACGCCTGTTGAGTATCTCGATAGTCTCCAGGAGCTTACCAAGGCCATGGAGAGAAAAGAAACTAACATCAAGAGGAATAATTACCTCTCCTGCGGCACGCAGGGCATTAATACTTAATAACCCGAGATTCGGCGGACAATCGATTATAATATAATCATAGTTCTTCTTTGATACGTTAACAGCGTGGTATAGTCTCTTCTCCTTTTCCGAAGCCCCTGCAATATCCTGTTCAATGGCAGAAAGGAAAATATTTGCCGGAGCGAGCTTGACATTATTTACCGCAGTATTCAAAACAATATTATCCAGAGAGATGCCCTCTTTGAGCACGTGATAAATAGATAGCCCGATCTCTTCCGGCCGTACATTATACCCTAATGTCGAATGGCCTTGTGGGTCCATGTCTATCAACAATACTGTCCTGTTGCGTTTTGCCAAAGAAGCTGAAAGATTAATCGCTGTGGTAGTCTTTCCACAGCCGCCTTTCTGATTGGCGATTGCGATAATGCGCATTTTCCCCTCCCCGCCTTAAACTTAAGGCATAAGGTTATTGACCAGTTCTTAACTTACTTCCACTCTTTTGCGGTAAACGTCTCGCTTTAATTCTTCTGTATTTTTTTATTGTTCTGGTTTTTCTCTGCCATTTTTTTACATCGCGATACACATCAGCGATATCCAATATCCACTCCTGTCCTGAAATGGCTTCAAAGACCGTCTCCTCGTAAAAGACCAGTATAACGTCTCCAGTGGCCACTAATGTAAGCTCTTCAAGCGGTCTCTTTACCTTTGGAAGAATCCATTTTAATTTGCCGATATTCTTCCGTATCTTTTGAACAGAGACACCTGCATCAATCAATTTTTTTGTAGCCTTCAGAGCAATCAGATCCTGAAAGGTGTATCTACCATGACCCCCGTCAGTCTTATAGGTTGGATTAATCAGGCCTGTCATATCCCAGTATTGCAACTGACGCCTGCTAATCCTCACGATAGTGCAGATTTGGCTCGGTGTGAAGAAGTTTTCTATATTGGCAGGACTATTGTGCTGTTCCACCATTATGCGTAATAGCACAACAAAGAATGATTGTCAATAAAAAATTACACAATAAACAGATTTTTTGTGTAATTTTTTTAGCCATTCTCCAAACAGCATGCTAAAATCTTTTCCATAGAGCCGCAATTTTATGTTAAAATTTATCCAAAAGGAGGTCTGCTTGGAGATAAGGACATTTGGAAATACACATACAGGCATGGTCAGGAGTAGCAATGAGGATGCCTATGGTATCTGGCCTGATCTATCCCTTTATGCTGTTGCGGATGGATTAGGTGGGCACGCAGGTGGAGAGGTCGCGAGCAGGATGGCCGTAGAGGCTATAAGAGAAGGTATGGTCAAGGCATATAACACACCTTCAGAGATAAAGGATATCATTATAGAAGCTATTAAGGAGGCAAGCACAAAGATTATCTTAGAGGCCAATAAAAGGCATAATCTGCGCGGCATGGGTACCACTGTGGTGGTTGTAAGGATAGAGGATGGCCGTGTAATAGTGGCCCATGTTGGGGATAGCAGGGCATATCTTATTCGCGGAAATGTTTTAACTCAAATCACACAAGATCATACCGTAGTGAAGGAATATGTAAGACTTGGCTTACTTTCACCACAGGACGCTGTCTATCACCCATCGAGGCACACCCTCTCCAGGGCATTAGGTACATCTGCTTATATAGATGTTGATGCCGCAGAGGTCCATATCCAGACAGGTGATACTCTCATCCTCTGTACGGACGGCCTGACAAATATGCTGACAGACAGGGAGATATTGGGCACCATCCTTGAGTTAAGACCTTATCCTGAGAAAATTACGGATAGACTAATCTCTTTGGCCAACAAGAATGGCGGTATTGACAATATCACAGTAATAACAATATATTTCGGAGAATAGGTCTTAATTAAATCAATGAAGATCGGTCTAATAAATCTCGGTTGCCCTAAAAATCAAGTCGATTCAGAGATTATGCTCGGAATGCTCAAGGATGCAGGGTTTGAGCTAACATTCAATGAGGAAGAGGCTGAGATCGTGGTGGTGAACACCTGCGGTTTTATTGATGCGGCCAAAGAGGAGTCTATCAATACAATGTTACATTTGGCTAAACTTAAAAAGGTTGGGAAATGCAGACTTCTTGTTGCTGCGGGCTGTCTTCCGCAGAGATATAAAGATGAGCTGCTAAAGGAGATGCCGGAGATCGATGCCGTCGTTGGAACTGGCTCCTTCCATGAGGTAGTTACCATATGCAAGGAATTTATGAAAAGGAAAGTGACCCCTCAATGGAGCGTGGGTGGGGCCATTGCCCCTGAGCGACTTACCGAGAGCAGTTGGGCACCTGTCAAGGCGAGGAAGCGGAGGGCAGTGCTTGCATTGAGCGAAGCGAAAAAAGCCAGCCCGTTAGAGGCTGGAAGGCTTCCCCGCCTGCGAGACTTAGACAGGTCAACTGCGAAGGCCAGGAGCGAAGGGGCAACGGCCCCACCCGTCAGGGAGGCTTTACAGCAGATATATATTACAGACCCTGCTAATTTCAGCTACGAGCGGCCGCTCCCCCGGATCCGTATAAGCCCGGCCCATACCGCTTTCGTAAAGATCGCAGAGGGGTGCGATCACACCTGCACCTTCTGTATCATCCCGGTGCTGCGGGGTAAACAGAGGAGCCGAACGATAGATTCCATCGCAGGGGAGGTAGAGCGCCTGTCTATGGAGGGCGTTGTAGAGATTAACTTAGTCGCACAGGATTCCACAGCCTATGGGAGGGACCTCAGGGAACCTAACGCATTAGCACGTCTTCTGCAACGGCTTGTAACAATAAGGGATATTCAGTGGATACGCCTTCTTTATACATATCCTGGTTCCTTTATAAAGGACTTGATTGATGTAATGGCTGGAGAGGAGAAGATCTGCAACTATATCGACATGCCGGTACAACATATTAATGATGACATTCTCCGTGGAATGCACAGAGGGCATACAAGGAAGAGCATATACAGGACTATCGAAACCCTCAGGAAAAAGATTCCTGATGTCATCTTAAGAACATCCCTGATTGTTGGCTTTCCAGGGGAGACAGAGAAACAATTTAATGAGTTGATAAAATTTGTCGAAGAGGTGGCATTTGACAGGCTCGGTGTCTTTACCTATTCAAATGAAGAGGGCACAGAGGCGTATTCACTGCCTGACCAAACAAAAGAAAAGGAGATGGAAAAGAGAAGGGACATATTAATGAAGACTCAGCAGAAGATATCCCTCCGAAAGAATCAGCGTCTTATTGGCAGTAAGCAGATCGTATTGATAGATGGCCCTTCTCAGGATGCCCCTTACCTGCTGGAAGGCCGGACCTATGGCCATGCGCCGGAGGTGGATGGGGTAGTATATATTGCTGATATGGCTGGTAGCATACCAACCCTAGGTGAGTTTGTTTCTGTTGAAATTACAGAGGCCCATCCTTATGATTTGATAGGAAAGTTGATGTAGTGGGGCGCCCCCCCTATCACTGAATTGCATTCCTCCCATCCCAGTGAGAGACCAATCCTCTACATACTCGTTTGTCTATCAACGGGCGTTCTTATCATCCATGTCTTTTCAATGTGCCATTTGTTACCGCCATATTATGAAAATGTAGGCAAACGTTTTATGGGTCTTCGCGTAAGAGTGTGGGTAAATTGATGAGCATAATGCTGTATAACATGGCATCAGATAAGGGGAAAAGGGCT
>JAHFEQ010000068.1 GCA_023248395.1 Nitrospirota bacterium | reverse complement strand
GTTGTGCCTTAAGCAGACGCTCTGGTGGAATAGAAGGCCGGCCCATCTTGCTGTACATCACCTCGAATGTGGACGAAAGAGAGCGAAGAGCCGTGTCCACATCGGCCTTGATCAACCTCAAGGGATGTTCACTCGGTACTCGTTGTTCTGTAGAAATATAACTAAACATATACGCTTGAGAATCATTAACTCCTCGCATGGAACCTCCTTGTTAAAAGGTTTTAAGCAAGTATATCCATGCGATAATAATTTGCAAGAGACTTTTTCAGCAGCCTGCTAGAGATTTTTTAAGAAGATTACTGAGATTAATCACTGGAATCTTTTATGACATCTCTGTAATCGATCTTTATTAATCTGTTCCAAGCATGTATGACTACGGTAACTCAGGTAGTAGTTTACAGTCAAACACTGAGCTTTGTCAAAAAAAATTGCAAGGAGAGGTACTCCTTTACGGCTCCGCCTGCTTGCCCAAATTTTAAAAAAGACAGTTGCCCAACTGCTCCCGGCAAGTTGCTCAGGGACAACGACCCCACCCTTCACTGAATGGTTGCAAAGAGAGAAAAAAAGTACTTGACAAGAGCTGTTACATAGGATGAAACTTATCTTGTTTAAATCAGGATAGAAATGGTCTTGTTTGTTATCCTGTATTGAAAGAGGAGATAAGAGGGTATAAATGTTTAGGTTAAGCAGGGGTGCAGAATATGCCGTAAGAGGGATACTGTATCTCTCAATCACTTATTCTGAGGAAAAGGTATCAGTGATAGAGGAGATATCAAAGGCGCAGGATGTTCCCTTACCGTACATGGCCAAACTATTCCAGTCACTTGCCAGGAAGGGGTTTGTGAAATCATTCAAGGGTCAGAAAGGTGGATTTGTCCTTAGCAAACATCCTAAGGATATTAGCCTGCTGGATGTCATAGAGGCGATGGAGGGTCCCATCTTTCTAAATGTCTGTCTTATCCATGATGGCTATTGTCCAAGAGATAAGGTATGCCCCGTACATGATGTGTGGGGAGAGGCACAGAGGGTGTTCGTAGATTATCTGAGGAAGTATAACTTTGAGCGGTTGGCAGTCTCTGCAGAGAAAAAGGTAAGAGTTAGCACGGGTAAGGCTAAAAGAAGGTCTTAAATGTCTTAAAACAAAGGAGGTGAATCATTATGAACGGACATACTTCCGAACATCAACTCCATTGGGAGACAAGCCCCTGGCCGCTGGTATTGAGTATTGGAATTCTATTCCTCCTCCCCTTTGCCTTTTCATTTTACTTTGTCTACAGCAAGCCGGTGATGGCAGTGCTGTCACTCGGTATCGGCGTTCCATTAACGGTACTTGCTATCGCAGGCTGGATCAGTGAGGGTGTAGGGCAAAAGGATGAACCGGGTTTTAGCATTGCGGCCATGCCCCTCTTTATCGTTGCCGAGGCCTTTATCTTTGTCGCATTCTTTGTCGCCTACTGGGTCATGCGGCTTGGCGCCCCATTCTGGCCTCCGGCCGGAACACCGGAGATATCCACAGGAGTCCCCATCATCATGACGATTATTCTCGTTTCATCCAGTTTTACCATCCATTTTGGTGAGGTAAAAATGGAGAGGGGGGATAAAGGGGGCTTTTTGACGTGGCTTGTTGTGACCATAATCCTCGGCACCTTATTTCTCGTTCTCTCAATGACTGAATATTCCCATCTCTTTGCTGAAGGTTTTAATTTTAAAACGAATTCATACAGTACAGCCTTTTTCTCCATAACAAGCTTTCATGCATCCCATGTGCTGGTCGGGATTGGTATGTTTATCTGTATCCTCATACCGGCTCTTATGGGGAAGATGAGCAAAAGCTTTGTGAAGGCGGCATCCATGTATTGGCACTTTGTCGATATTATATGGTTTTTCGTAGTGACGCAGGTCTATTTCTGGTGGGCCTTATGAGGAGAACAAAATTTTTTATATCAGTACTGTTCGTGCTTATAGCCCCGGAGATTGCCTATCCCGAGTATGGCGCCATCCCTGAATCCTCCATTGATCCAGCCGTAATAAAAATAGATGAAGATAAATATCTGGGCGCAAAAATATCCGGCGATTATATCTTCCTGGATGAAAAAGGGGAGGAGTTTAAAATGGGGGACATTATGGGAAAACCCATTATCATTCTCCTTTCTTATTACTCCTGCAATGGATTATGTCCGACGGCCAATAAAAAACTAAAGGATGTCATTACTGGTCTAAATAGGTTTAAGGCAGGAGAGGACTACAGAATAATTACACTCTCTTTTGATAAAGAGGATGACATACTTAGGATGAGGATGTTCACGGATATGGCTGGGCTTCGGGGACTGACAGGAGATAGCTGGAGGATTGTTGTCATGAAAAACAAAGATGAGATAGAAAACCTCACGGGGAGCGTCGGCTTCAAATTCTTCTGGTCATCGAGGGATAAGATGTTTCTTCACCCGAATGTCTTCATCTTTATATCGCCGGAAGGGAGGGTCGTGAGGTACCTCTACGGTACATCCCTTAATGTAAGGGAGGTGGAACTGGCTATCACAGAAGCTATATGGGAGCAGTCTGCCAGTTCAAATTCCAAGGTCGCTGATCTTATCAGCATGGCCTGTTATAGTTACAACTTCAAAGAGGGGAAATATACCGTCAACTATCCCATAGTTATCGGGTTTGGTTCCCTGTTATTGGGGATTTCTTTCATTAGCATACCACTACTTGTTTTGAGAAAGAGGAAAAGAAAGGAGGGAGGGATATGAGCAAGAGATATTTAAGAGTATTGAGCATCTCATTGTTATTTTTTCCAATCACCACGCCACTATTAGCCTATGAGAAGAGGCGCGGACCGGAAGAGGTTCCCGATGTCCCTGGCGGATGGGATCACCTCTTTAATGAAATGCTGATAGATATTACTATTGTAGGGATCATCTTTGCGGCAATCACCATATATCTCCTGATAAAGTACAGGCAGAGGTATCCGGGGCAGGAGGGATCCCCGCTAAAACTCACCACAGCAGCAGCCATTGGATGGGCCCTGATACCAGCTTTCGTCTTCATGGCGGATGATTTTTATTTAGCGGCTGAAGGCTGGACACTCTTTAATGACTACAGGAGGGTACCTGAAAACGCCTATGAGGTGAAGGTCGAGGGCTCCATGTGGAGCTGGCACTTTATCTATCCTGAGGGTGTTGAGACATTTAATGAATTACGGGTACCTGCCGGTACACCTGTTGTTGTGAGAATGACCAGCAAAGATGTGATTCACAGCTTCTTTCTCCCGGATTTCAGGGTCAAGGAGGATATGATGCCTGGAAGGGTAACGTATCTATGGTTTTATCCAAAAGATCCTGGTGAGCATCTCATTACCTGCGCAGAATATTGTGGCCTGATGCATTCCGGCATGAAGGGGAAGATAATGGCCATGCCTAAGGATGATTTCAACAACTGGATTGAGACAGAGAAGAAAAACAGTCATACATAGAAAGGGGGTAAGAATCATGCATATAACCTATGAAGCATTAGAGCATAAGCCAGGTCTTGGCCAAACGCTCAAAGAATGGATCTTTACCATAGATCATAAGAGGATAGGAATTCTCTATTTAATAGGCTCAATGGCGGCCTTTGCAGTTGCGGGATTAATGGCCCTTTTAATCAGGATAGAGCTGTCGTCTGTTGGTCCCACCATTACATCCAATCCAGGGACATACAATGTCTGGCTCTATTTCCACGGTGCGGCCATGATCCTTGCTTTTCAGATACCTGCGCTCACCGGCTTTCTTGCGAATTACCTTGTTCCCCTGATGATCGGCGCCAAAGACATGGCCTTTCCGAGGCTCAATGCATTGAGCCTCTGGCTCTACTGGATGGGTATCATTGTTGCCCTCCTGACCTTTGTCATCCCGGATTCGCCGGATATCATGTGGACAGGTTATCCGCCGTACTCCCTTAAGACCGGAGGCAATACCGCATTCTATGTCTTTACTGTGCATCTGATGGGCTTCTCATCGATCGTTGGAGGGATAAACCTGATCACGACGATACTCTATATGCGGGCGCCTGGTTTGACCTGGAACAAACTTAATATCTTTGTCTGGAGTACCCTCGGCGCCTTTATATTGCAGATGATATTTATCCCTGTTCTGGCCGCTGCTGTGACTACGCTCCTCTTTGACAAGTATCTTGGTACCCACTTCTATGACCCTTCTGCAGGTGGCGATGTTCTCCTGTATCAGAACCTCTTCTGGTTCTACTCCCATCCGGCAGTCTATGTTATATTACTTCCTACCATAGGGATTATCTTTGACATCGTGGCTACCTTCGCCAGAAACCGTGTCTTCAATTATAAGATGGTGGTCTATGGGGGTATAGGCGGTGTTGTCCTTATGAGTGGTGAGGTCTGGATCCATCACCTCTTTACCTCGGGCATGCCTGATTGGATCAGGATCGGGATGATGATCAGCACCCTCCTGATCAGTATCCCGGTAGGCCTTTTGATGATAGGACTCCTGGGCACCCTCTACAGAGGCGCCATCCAGTATACCACCCCCATGCTCTATGCCGTAGGTTTTATCTTTCTATTTCTGATAGGGGGATTGACCGGGATACCCAATGCCATGACTGCTATTGATCTCTATATCCATGACACCCATTTTGTCGTGGCCCATTTCCACTATGTCATGGCCGTTGCCTCGACCTTTGCCATCTTCGGGAGCATATACTACCTGTTTCCCAAGATGAGCGGGAAGATGTACAGCGAGACCTTAGGAAAGATTGGGTTCTTCATCCTTTTTGCCGGAGTCAACATCACGTTCTTTACCATGTTTATCATAGGGTTTAAGGGGATGCCGAGGAGGTACTATGACTATCAGCAGTTTGCTCATCTTGAGGGACTGCAACGGATCGCAACCATCGGTGCCTTTATCATAGGACTTGGGGCGCTGGTGGTACTTATATCCTGGATCCATGGGTTGGTTGCAGGGAAGAAGGCCCCTGATAATCCGTGGGGATCCAAGTCCATTGAGTGGATGACAAGCACGCCTCCTCCTCCGGGGAACTTTTCCCAGATCCCGGTGTTGTCCGGGGAGTGGCATCCCTATGGGTACGGAAGGAAAGAATAGTTGTGATGGCAAGGAGCACCATGCAGTTAAGCTGTTATGGAGGGCCATACAATGAAAAATGATGCGAAGTCATTAAATCTTAGTCATGTTTTAGATACGACAAGGCTTCATTATGTATTGCTAATGACGGTGTTATCCCTCTATACCCTGATGATCATGGGGACTTTTGTAACCTCTACAGGATCCGGACTTGCCTGCCCGGATTGGCCCCTTTGCTATGGCAGTGTCAAACCCCCATTAAAGTTACATATCTGGTTTGAGTGGGGGCACAGGCTCCTCGGCGGTCTTACAGGGTTATTGATTATCATCTCTACATTCCTTATCTGGTATAAATATAGAGGGGTTCCCCGTCTCCTTACCGGGATTGTATTGGGACTATTATTCCTGGGTGTGTTGATAGGGGGGATGACAGTCCTGACGGAGGCCCCGTATCTTGACAGCCTGATCAGGATCGCGATCGTCTCATCTCATCTGATCATAGCGACCCTCGTGCTTATATCACTGGTCCTCATCATAGGAAAGATTGCTTCAGGGAGAAATGTAGATGAAAGGGGTTATCATTTTTTACTCTTTTGCGCGGTCTATCTCCAGGTCATACTCGGCATATTAGTCAGATATTCAAAGGCATCACTGGCCTGTCCCGACTTCCCTCTGTGTCAGGGGGAAATCATTCCATCCTTTTCCAGCTATGCGGTCATACTCCATTTCTCTCATAGGGCTGTCGCATTGACAGTCATCCTGCTGACCGTCATGCTCTTTTGCAGAGCTCTTCTCAGAAGAGATAGGATTGAGACCTCTCTCATCACGCTTTCTATTGTTCTCCTGCAGGCCACGTTCGGTATCTTAATAGTATTAACAGGCATGTTCCTGCCTGTAATCATTATGCACGGTGCGACAGGCTTTCTCCTTTTAGGCTGGCTTGCCTATCAGTCTGCGCCATTCCTGTTCAAACATATCAGCGGAAGCGGTATTAAAGCGGGAGGTGCACTATGAAAGGCTACGCATTAGAAAGTGCTATACCCGGGAGATATCTCATTGGCGAATACCTTTTCCTTGCAAAGCCCGGGATCGTCTCTCTGGTCCTTATGTCAACCCTTACAGGCTTATGTATCGGCAGCAGAGGAGTGCCTGACGTGTGGTTAGCATTCTGGGTTATGTGCGGTGTCGGGTTGGCGACAGCCGGTTCAGCCCTCCTGAATAATTATTTTGATCGGGATATTGACAGGTTGATGGAGAGGACCCATGCCAGGGCACTGGCTGTTGAGGCTGTTTCACCGCGGAATACCATGATCTCCGGAATCATTTTAAACGCAACGGGTATCCTGTTACTGAAAATTGTTGTTAATAGCCTGTCTTCTATTTTAACTGCTGTTGCTGTGCTTAGTTACATTCTCCTCTATACCATAATTTTAAAAAGGAGGACCTCCTTTGCGAACCAGGTCGGAGGTATAGCAGGGGCCCTGCCCCCTGCCATAGGCTATGTTGCGGTAACACAGAGTATCGATATAAAGGCCCTGATTCTCTTTCTGATTGTCGCTATATGGCAGCAGCCCCACGCCCTGAGTATCGCCCTCAAGTATAAAGATGAATATGCAAACGCATGTATCCCTGTAGTCCCTGTGGCAAAGGGGGTCAGTTCAACTAAGAAGTGGATTGCCATATATACAATTCTTCTGCTTCTGGTAAGTATCCTTCCCTATATTTACGGGACGGCAGGGTTATTCTATCTCTCTGTCTCTATCCCTCTGGGTCTATTTTATCTGGCCCTTGCAGTGAGGTTTCTATTGTCTAAACGTGAGTGCGATATGTCTCTCTTCTTCTTTTCTATCATCTATATTATGATCCTCTTTGCAGGGATGATTCTGGATATGCAATTCCCTCCCCCCCGTTGATAGGAAAGGCGGGGGAGGGCAGGGTGGGGGTGATTAGATTTAGCCACGGAGGTTTTAAAATATGAACTCTAAGGTCATTTTTGTAATCGCAGTAGTCCTGGGTTTAATCGCATTATTTTTTATTGACGCGGCCATTCTGGCCTGGAGATTGTAGTTTGAGTCCATATACCCTTTTGCTCTACGGCAGCCTTGTTGCCATTGCAACAAGCGGGCTCTTTGTCATATCCGGGGTTATTCTTATAAGGCTTGGATACAGGGATTATCACAAAGCAGCGATGCTTTCGGCCTCTATGTTTGCCCTGATATTTGTGATCTTATATATGATACGATCCTCATTATTCCCCCATGCGATCTACACGGGTAGTTATAGAGCTCTCTTTCTGACTACACTATGGTCTCATACCCTTCTCTCTATTGTTAATTTTCCGATGGCTGCTACGACGATCTATTTAGCCGTCAAAAAGAGATATGACAGGCATAAAAAGATCGCCCCTTATACAGCGGGGGTCTGGATCTATGTGGCTTTTACTGGCTGGCTCATATACTTTTTTCTGAGATAAGTTTCTATTAAATTAGAAAGGAGGTGATTACGATGAATACTGCAAAGTCAGATACCTCCAGCTTTGCTGGAGGTATCTGACTACTGCTACGGAATGGTGTCTACTCCATAGCTTATCAAGAACAGGGTGCGAGTATGGATATGAAGCGAAATGTGGTTTTATCAATGGTGATCCTTTTTTCCGCGGCTGTTATGGTTTGGCCCGCAGCCCTCTGGGCCCATGGGGTGGTGGGTAAGCGGTTTTTCCCGGAGACCGTCGCTATCGAGGACCCCTTTCCAGCCGATGAGGCCGACCTTCCTGCCTTCTCTCACCGAAAAGGACCCGATGGAAAGGAATGGAGTATCGGTATTGAAGTCCAGAAAAGGCTGACAGTAAATACAGGGCTGGCGGTTGAGGGAGAGTATATGGCTGTTAACCCCGATCAAGCGCCTAATACTCATGGATTTGCCAATCCGGAATTCACCCTAAAGTATTTGGCGGTGAGAAGCCCTGACCATGAATGGATCTTTACACCCGCTCTAACTTTCGAGGCTGGGGGAATTGGGGCTGACCAGATTGGGGCAGAGTCTCACTCCCTCCTGATACCCAGAATCCTGTTCGGAAAAGGGTTTGGCGACCTTCCAGATTCTCTTGCAGGGGTGCGACCTGTGGCTCTCGTGGGGAGTCTTGGTCTCTCTGTACCGCTCGGCCCTAAGGAAGTGGAAGAAAACATCCTCTCCTATGGACTGCACCTCGCCTATAGTTTTCCCTACCTTCAGCAATTTGTGAAGGACGTAGGGATTCCCTTTCCGTTTAGTAAGCTCCATCCCTTTGTGGAGATGACCTTTGAGACCCCGGTAAATGGGGTGTCGAAAGGGCAAACAGAGGCCTTTGCGCGCCCGGGACTTACCTGGACAGGAAAGTATACCCAAATCAGTCTTGAAGCCACCCTACCTCTTAATGACAGGACAGGGGGGCCTGTAGGTGTAGAAGGGATGTTTCACCTCTACCTCGATGACATCGCACCGGGGATCTTCCGGCCTCTCTTCGGTTCATCAACACAGGCGGCTCCAGGTCCATCTCGATGAAAGGAGTTTTCCTTGTAATGAGTACTGTTCTTACAGGACTGGGTATTTTTTCTTTTGGCCTTATCTCTGAGGCTCAGGCCCATGTCTTTCCGGTTCACTCAGAACCCAAGGTAGGGCAAGTGGTCAACACCTCCCCTTTCCTAGTCAGGATCTGGTTTGACGGAAAGCTGGAGCCGGCATTTAGCACTATCGAAGTTCATGATTTGAAGGGTGCGAGAGTGGACAAGGGAGATGGCCGGGTGGGTCCGGAAGACCGTACGCTATTGAAGATAAGTCTCCCCTCATTACCTAGTGGAATCTATAGGGTCTTCTGGAGTGTGGTGTCCCAGGACGGCCATCTCACCGAAGGGGATTTCTCTTTTACGATCAGGGTGTCACAGTGAATGCATTTCCTATGACTCACCATATGGTTCTTCACAGCATACTGCTGCATAGTATCGTGCGATGGTTGGATTTTGTAGGGATGATCGTACTTGTTGGAGGGATCGTATTTCGATACCTGGTGTTTCAGCCTGGTCTTACTGCCTCTGATCTGGCGAAGGAGGAGATGGATTCTTTAGGAAAAAAAACAGAACGATACAATCGAGCCGTGATAGCAATTTCCTTCCTCCTTCTTATCATGACTCTCCTTGTGGATTTTGTCCTGAGGTCTCAGATGATAAGCAAAAGACCACTGTTTGAGCTTCCCTCCATTTTTTATGTAATCCTGTTTAAGACCCACTTTGGTTGGGTTTGGATGATCAAATTCATCCTCCTGGTTAGCCTTGGGATGATCGGATGGCAGAAACGCCCTTTAAGGGGAATCTCTCTTGGGTTAAGTGGGCTATTCTGCCTCACTTATACCCTTTCGGGCCATGCGGCCAATCGAAGTGATTTTTCGCCTGATGTGCTTGCAGACTGGTTCCATCTGCTTGCTGTATCGGCCTGGATTGGGGGGCTCATCCAGATGAGACTGCTCATGCCCCGTCTGCTCATTTCCTTAAACGATGAGACTGCCCATCGTTTGCTCACACGGATGCTGGGGCGTTTTTCAACCCTTGCGGGGATCTGCGTGGGGATACTGATTCCGGCAGGGGTTTTGAGTGTCCGGCTCCGTGGGGTAACCCTCGATTCTCTGACTGAAACACCCTATGGGAGGATATTGGCTGTCAAACTGCTGGTGGTTCTCCCTGTCCTTGGACTTGGGGCCTTGAGCCGTTATTATATCCTTCCGAATCTACGATCCATAAAACCTCCTTTTCTCGGAAATCTCCTGTTAAGTTTCTTGAGAAACATCGGGAGGATTTTGAGACTTGACTCTCCGGGCCGGAATAAAAGGATAAAAGTTTTTTTAGTCTCCTCTATTCAAAGCCAGTTTTTTCTCTTCATCACAGTGGAATTTCTCCTGGCGATGGGGGTCCTTCTCTTTGCCGCAATCCTTACTCAGACCCCGCCCCCACATCAGATGGGCCCATGACTGTTCACCGGATTGATATTGACAGACGTACCTCACCATGTTATGTAATTCGGAATGAAAATGCCTTTTCTCTTTGCCCATATCCTGGCCATGATGCTTTCAGCCCTATTCATCTTTTCAGCCCATGCCTATGCGAAGGACTCGCAGGACTGTCAGGGATGCCATACAAACCCGGTGTATAAGAAGGAGGATGCTGAGAGGTTAAAGGAGTGTTTGACCTGCCATGGTACGGCAGGACATCCATACAGAAAGAGTACCCTCACCCTATCCCTTCCCCTTAAAGGGGGAGGGAAAAAGGGAGGGGAGTCGGGTTCAGTCACTCCGAAATCTGACCTTTCCCGTATGATTTTAATCCCTGAGGGGGAGTTTATTATGGGAACGGATGTAAGGTTAAAGGATGAGAAACCCTCCTATGTTGTTTACCTTGATGCATTCTATATAGACAGGTTCGAGGTGACTCACGAAGATTACAAAAAGTTTGTTGAAGGTGCAGGTCACCCGCCTCCTGATAACTGGGAGAATGCTAACTACCCTCAGGGAAAAGGGAGACATCCGGTTGTATTTGTGGACTGGAATGATGCCAGTGAATACTGCAAGTGGCTTGGAAAGAGGCTCCCAAGGGAGGCTGAGTGGGAGAAGGGGGCCCGTGGCACAGATGGGCGCACGTATCCATGGGGAGAGGTGTGGGCCGCCAACAAGTCCAACAACCCCTTCGGAGGACATGAGGATACCATGACGGTTGGTTCATTTGAAGAAGGAAAAAGCCCCTATGGCCTCTATGATATGAGCGGGAATGTCTGGGAATGGGTCGATGACTATTATCTTCCCATCCAG
>JAHFEQ010000111.1 GCA_023248395.1 Nitrospirota bacterium | reverse complement strand
ATATTTGGAATAGCTGGAATGCACGGCTGTTCAGGAAAAGAAGGGGTCCTACTGGTGGACCTTAGAACCGGACATTTCTACTTTGGTAAAAATAGGACATTTCTAAATTGGCTTGACACCCACCCATTTTGTTCTTGACTTTTGATAATCAGGTATGGTATAAAAAATACAATTCGGAAGTTTTTGTCCTTAGTAAGGCTGCAAAGACTTTTGTCTTTGTGGCCTTTTTTATTAAGGGCAGGCCCATTTCGGAAATTTATACAATTCGGAAGGAGGTAGACAGCATGTCAAAAGGAACTGTGAAGTGGTTCAATGAATCCAAAGGCTTCGGATTCATCGCAGCTGAGGACGGAAGAGATGTATTTGTACACTATTCTGCTATCACTGGTGATGGATTTAAGACCCTTGTCGAGGGTGATTCAGTCAACTTCGATGTTGAAAAGGGAGAAAAAGGTCCCAAGGCCATCAATGTAGTAAAGATATAAATAAAACTATACTTGACTATCCCAGCCTCCTTGTGCTCTTCACAAGGAGGCTTTTATTTTTTATAAGCCCTTTGTCACAGAAAGCACCCGAATGCTGGAAGGGGGATTTACTGTCTGACAGGCATTCTCGCATATCCCGCAGCCCACGCATTTTTCACCCCTGACAACAGGTCTTGAATCTTCGAGGTATATCGCCTCGTCCTTTATTGGACACTGACTGTAACACTGCTGACATGGGGATCTCTGCCCTCCGGCATAGTCAAGACATCTCCTCCTGTCGATCAAAGCAACCCCGATCTTGACCTTCCTGATATCCCCGACCGGCCTTAATGCGCCGTCCTTGCACGCCCTGATACATGGAAAATCCGTGCACAGCTTACAGGCCGCTTCCTTCGGAATGATAATCGGGGTACCAACCCTTGCGCCGGTATCTGTTTCAGAATCCGAACCCCTGATACACTGATGCGGACAGACCTTGATACATTCATCGCACCTGGTGCACAGGGAATTAAAGAGCCCCTCTTCTACGGCACCCGGGGGACGCAGATAGTTCCTCTTCCCTGGGGACTCCTTCCCCTTCTCACCTGAAAATTCTAAAACAGTCTTTGCAATCTCTGTAAAGGTGCTCTTGAAGAACTGTCTCCTGTTTACTGGCGACTCATCGTCAATGGGCATCCTGGTTCTCCCACTTATTACTCATAATTAACGGGCCCCCCCAGCAGTTGCACCTTAACAACCTCTCCTGGCAAGACCTTCTCCTTATCCGATGACAGGACCATGAAGCTATTGGCATACGCCATAGACATGAGTACACCACTCCCCTGTGTTCCTGTAGACCGGACAAGATATTTTCCATCCTTGTACCTGACGATTGCCCTGACAAAATGGGTCCGGCCCGGCCGGTCATGAAATTCCTCCTCAGCCACAGCATCCACAAGAGGTCTAAAGAATAAGGGATGCCCGCCCATCTTGAGAAGCACCGGCCGTGCAAACACTTCAAATGTTACCATCGTAGAAACAGGATTTCCAGGGAGTCCGAATACGGGCCTTTCTCCCACCAATCCAAAGGCTATCGGATGACCTGGCTTTATCCCAACAGACCAAAACTTCATATCAATCCCATACTCCTTCAATATATCCTTGACAAAATCATACTGACCCACGGAGACCCCGCCGGAGACAATCAGCACATCCCCGGCCAACCCCTGCCCAATCTTTTCCCTGAGGCTCTCCTTGGTATCCCGTGCAATGCCAAGGATATGCGGGATACCACCTGCCTCGCTCACCTGGGATGCCACGGCATAGCTGTTGCTGTTGGGGATCTTGTTCTCTGTAAGGTCCTCATCTAAATCCGCCAGCTCATCTCCTGTAGACATGACCATGACCACAGGTTTCCTGTAGACGGTCACAAGGGGCTTCCCCACCATGGCCATGGACCCCAGCTGGCCTGAACCTATCGTAGTCCCTGTTTTCAGGACTAAATCCCCCTTCCGGACATTCTCCCCTTTTTTCCTGACATTCTCCCCCATCTTTCCTGAACGGAATATGCTTACTATGTTCCCTTCAAACTTTGTGTCCTCGACCCGCACGACCGTATCCGCCCCTCCGGGTACAGGTGCGCCTGTCATGATCCTGATCGCCTCGCCATTCCGGACAGACTTATCAGGCATACCGCCGGCACGGAGATCGCCCATAATATGGAGCTTTGCTGGCCGATCCTGTGAGGCCTCCCTGATATCCTCCCATTTCACGGCATAACCATCCATTGCAGAGTTGTCCCATGGTGGAAGATACAGGCTGCTGTATACATCCTCACCTAATACTCTCCCATAGGTATCCTGCAGCGGGATCCTCTCTGTTCCGAGTACCTTTGTATTATCCAGAACAATCTTCAGCGCCTCTTCTAACGGACGCATGGTTTATACCTCCTTCCTGTTTACTGTGGTTGTTCTCTTCCTCCTGCCTGCTACCTTGTTTGCCTCCCTCCACTCCTCCACAGTATTCATATTGAATAATGACCTTAATTCCGGGTCTTCTTTTACCAGCTCCTGCATCTGCATTCGTATGACAGAAAGCCCCTGAACCTCATTGATAAAGCCCGTTATGTTTAAACGGTTATTTTCAAAGCGCTGAAGCATGTATGGCATGCTCTTCTTGCTGTAGACTGCGTGAAGCGGATGGAGCCTTCCGCCGATATCCGGCACAACGATGTCATAGCTGCCGGTCTCCTTTATAAAGAACTCAACAATGGGGGGCTGGACAAAAGGAAGATCGCAGGGGGCCACGGTCAGGAAAGAGGTCAACGACCGCTGGATATCAATACTCTGCAAATCTCCCTTCCTTGTTTGTCACAATGAGCACCTCATCAAATAAGCATTCAAATACATCGAGTGTCCTGCGAAAGACCGGCACCCCTCCCCCAGACAGAAGGGCCTTCTCCTATCCATGCGGCGGCTCTTGCCGCCTGCCAGAATAACACCGGTCATGGAGTGCTCCATAATAATCCCGCCATCCTATCGCCCGCACTCCGCATCATCCCCATGCATCTTCTCCAGTACATGAGGAATCGTAGAGAGGATCACCCCTAAGCCTTCTACCACACCCTTTGGACTGCCGGGGAGATTAATAATCAGTGTACTGCCTCTTATCCCCACAAGGCCACGGGATATCGCTGCCCTTATCGTCTTCATACACCCCTCCGCCCTCATCACTTCAGCAAGTCCTGGAATCTCCCTTTCTATCACGTTTCTCGTGGCCTCCGGGGTTATATCTCTGGGACTGACACCGGTTCCGCCTGTCGTCACGATCAGGTCTGCCTTCATAGTATCCGCAAAGTGTTTCAACCTCTCTTCGATAATCTTTTGCTCATCGGGGATGATCTCATGGGTCACCACCTTCCCTGATATGTCTTTCACCATTTCGCATATCAATTTCCCGCTCTCGTCCACCCGTTCCCCCTTTGAGCCCTTGTCACTCATGGTTAATACCGCAACACTAATCATCGGACAGCCCTCCTTTTAAAAATTTCTGTTCAATGAAATTGGATATACCCTCTGCATCATTGATGTCAAACCAGGGAAGGTGCAGATCAACAGCTTCATCTGAGGCCAGGGCGATAATGGATGGGTCATTCAGACATCGCCGTTCTCCGGCCACCCCTCTTCTATGCACCTCAATCTTTGGATATCTATCCCTCTTGAACCCTTCCACAATCGGTATATCTGCATCATAGACCAGCTTCCCCAGGATATCTTCCAGGGTCCATTCATGGTCTGTATCTGATAGGACAGCAAGCTGTGCAGGCGCTGAAAGGATTACGGTCTTTGCCCCTGCAGAAGGGTCGTCTTTCCACTATTCGATACACCCACAAAGCATAAGACCGGAACGGGTATCATCTCTATTCAATCCATAGCATTATGCGAAATTGCATAACGCATGGCCATTAAAAAATCTGAAAACTCCTTCTCTACAAACACCTCCAGATAGGATGAGATAT
>JAHFEQ010000067.1 GCA_023248395.1 Nitrospirota bacterium | reverse complement strand
GCAGGACCCTGTCGATCCACGAGTTCATCGTGGGTGCCCTGCATAGAGAGATGGGGATTTATGCATAGGACCCTGACCTTGCTGTTGCCAGTGCCAGAGGTAAAGTGACCACCCCGGCGGGTATGGGCGAGGCGGCCCCTTAAAAATTCCTTGACATCCACTCGTTGTGGGATCTATTATTCAAACTGAATTTTTGAATTTCCTATAGGGATTTTATGAAAAAATGGCTTGTACTTGTTGCTGGATTCTTTCTGTTATTATTGTTGCGTGTCCAACCCGTCTTTTCCCAGGATAAGGATCTAATCAGAGAAGCGAACCAATACTTTAAACCGCTTCCGGAGGTCATGTCCGCTCCTGAGGATAACCCGGCCACCCGTGCAAAGCTGGAACTGGGTAAAATGCTCTATTTCGAACCCCGGCTGTCAAAGAGCGACACTATCAGTTGTAATTCCTGCCATAACCTGGCTACAGGGGGTGTGGACAACCTGCCGACTTCCATGGGGCACCTGGCCCAGTTTGGTCCACGGAATGCGCCTACGGTACTCAATGCCGGCCTGCAGATTGCCCAGTTCTGGGATGGCCGTGCCGCCACACTGGAAGATCAGGCCAAGGGGCCGATTCTCAATCCCATGGAAATGGCCATGCCGGATGTGGAACTTGTCCTGTCCCGCCTCCGCACCATTCCAGAGTATGTAGAGCTGTTTAAAAAAGCCTTCCCTGAAGACAAGGAGCCGTTAACGTATGACAATATCGCCAAAGTCATTGCAGCCTTTGAACGGACCCTGCTGACCCCCTCCCGGTTCGATGACTTTCTGAAAGGCAAAGCGGATGCCCTCTCATCCAATGAAGAGAAGGGCCTCAAGCTGGTGATCGAGAAAGGGTGTATCGCCTGCCACAATGGGGTAGGGGTTGGTGGTGGAATGTACCAGAAATTCGGCGTCCTGGGGCGGTATGAATACAGTGATGATCAGGGGAGATTTCACGTGACCAAAAATGACCAGGAGAAATATTTCTTCAAAGTTCCGATCTTGAGGAATGTGACACGGACATCCCCCTATTTTCATGATGGGTCCATCTGGGACCTGAAGGAGACGGTCCGGATCATGGGGAGTCTCCAGTTGGGAAAGGACCTGACACGGGCGGAGATTGACCTGATCGTTGAGTTCCTGCATTCACTTGAGGGGAGAATTCCGGAAGAGGCTTTAAGGTTACCGGTTCTGCCGGCATCCACACCGGCTACGCCAAAACCTGTTTTTAAATAAGGTCCATTCGTATCAGGCTCTTCAAACCCTGATTCTACCGTTACATAACTCCTTTATTATCAAGGGCGTTATGTGGATCATCCTCTTCTCTCTCTAATGACTGTTAAATTTTCCCTCACTTTTTTTCGTGTCTCGTAGGGGCGGGTTTTAAACCCACCCCTACTACATTACATAAGTGATGAGTATCGAAACCATTTTATGAGATTGGCGAAAGGGCTGCCCCTTTTTCAAATCCGATATGCAAGGCCTTCTTGTTTAGCTCAAGGAAGGCCGCTGGAACCCGTGAAAGGACCGCCTTTTCAATCGCCTCATGGGACACAATCCTTGTAATCTCCGTAATCAGGCCCAGTGAGATGATATTGGCGACGATCTCTTTCCCGAGGACGTCCCTGGCTGTTGAGATAATTGGAAATGAGCAAATCTTAAAATCCCCGGTCGGCACCTTTTTAACCTCATCCGAGTCTATTAAGAGGAGCCCCCCACTTTTGATATCCTTATAGTATTTTGTACATGCCTCCTGAGTAAGGGCCAACATCGCATCAATAGCGGTCGCCTTGGGGTAGTCTATATCCTCATCACTGATAATTACCTCAGCCTTCGATGCTCCGCCCCTTGACTCTGGACCGTATGACTGACTCTGTACAGCCTTCTTGCCATCATATATGGCGGCAGCCTCTGCGATTATAATACCTGCAGTAATCATCCCCTGGCCACCTGAACCACTAAACCTTAATTCGTATCTATAACCCATTCTATTCCCTTTCGTAATGCCAACCTGCGAGAATAACGCAACCTAAAGGTTGCGGCTACCCCCAACACCCTGTCTATTACTTTGCCTGAACTGCTATGACCAGCTTATTATATTCTTCACAATACTCAGGTCTGTCAGACTTGTAGAGTACTCCCCGTAGCAGCTTCCCCTGAAGCTCCTCTGGTAAAAGTTTATCAGCCTGCTTTACAGAGACTGTTCCTTCTTTTTCGATCTTTTCCATCATCTCAGTAGGAGTCTTATACTTATTAAACCTGCCATAGTAGGTTGGACAGGCATCTATAACATCGACCACCGAGGTTCCTTTATGCATCATAGCCTCGAATATGACCTTCTCTAACTCCTGGAAGTGGTATGCAGTCCCTCTGGCAACAAAGGTTGCACCGGCCGCCTGGGCAAGCGAGCAGGTATCAAATGTGGGTTCTATATTACCATAACGGCCTGTTGTTGATATCTTCCCCTGAGGGGTTGTAGGAGATGACTGCCCGCTTGTCATCCCATAGATTGAATTATTGTAGACCAGGATAGTCATGTCCAGGTTTCGCCGGCAGGCATGGATAAAATGATTACCGCCTATAGCAAGTGCATCCCCATCCCCTGTCGTCACTATGACCTTTAGTTTCGGTTTTGCCATCTTCAATCCTGTCGCATAGGCAAGGGCCCTTCCGTGCAGGGTATGGAGGGTGTTAAAGTCTACATAGCCCGGGGTCCTGCTGGAACATCCTATACCGGAAACCATTGCAATATCATCTTTTGATATCTCTGTCGTATGTAAAGCACGCAGAAGACATTTCAGTACAATCCCATGCCCGCATCCGGGACACCATATGTGAGGGAGCTTCCCCCCTCTCACGTATGGGGAATAGTTAAAGGGGACCTTTTTTTTCTTCTTTGCTAAAGGTTTCACGTCTTCCGCTGGTGTACTCATTCTAATCTCCTTTAATTCCACAACGCTTTAACTCATTAACTCCCACACTCTTCTATCCATCTAACATATCCCTCTCAACCATCATCTCCGCCATCTTTGAATTTGGGGCAGGGGGTTTTGAACCATTTCCAGTAATACAATCCATAATTTGAGCAGGACGGATAGGTTCTGTATCTACTCTAAAGATCCCCTTCACCTCACATTTTCCATGTGCAACCCTTTCTACCTCATAGACAATCTGCCCCATATTCATCTCCGGAACAACAATAGCCTTTACACGCCCTGCCATCTCCTCTACCGCCCTGTCAGGAAATGGCCAGATCGTCAGAGGCCTCAGGAGCCCTGCCTTTATCCCCTTTTTCCTAAGTTCCCTCACTGCAAACTTGGCGGACCTGGCAGAAACCCCATAGGCAAAGATCCCTATCTCGGCATCTTCGAGATAATACTCTTCGTTCTTCCATATCCTCTCTTTATTATCATCTATCTTCCTCAGAAGTCTATGGCATGCCTCCTCGATCAGCTTTGTATTATTGGTGGGAAAACCATCGGCGGCGTGGTAAAGTCCGGTGACATGAAACCTGTAACCCTCCCCATAAGAGGCAAGCGGGGCTATCTCCCCACCCTGCACATCATAAGGCTTATATTCAGAAGGTGCACAGCTCGGAACGCGCCTTTCCACAATCTCAACCTCACCAGGTCCTGGTATAGTAATCGCCTCTCTCATGTGTCCAATAATCTCATCATAAAGAATGATCACAGGTGTCCTATAAAGTTCTGACAGATTAAAGGCCCTTACCGTCTCATGGAATATCTCCTCTACTGAAGCGGGTGTAAGGACGATTGCCGGGTGGTCTCCATGGGTACCCCACTTGGCCTGCATCACATCGGATTGACTCGGACCAGTAGGAAAGCCAGTTGATGGCCCACTCCTCATGACGTTCACGACCACACAGGGGACTTCTGCCATACAGGCAAAACCTAAACCCTCTTGCATTAATGAGAACCCAGGGCCGCTTGTCGCTGTCATGGATTTAAGCCCGCCGAGGGCTGCCCCGGCAATAGCACATATACTAGCTATCTCATCCTCCATCTGGATAAAGACTCCGCCCATCTTTGGAAGTCTTGCAGCACAAATCTCCATCACTTCTGTCGATGGAGTTATTGGATAACCTGCATAAAACCTGCAGCCGGCATATAACGCCCCTTCGGTACACGCCTCGTTTCCCTGCATAAATCTTTTCTTATTATTTGCCATGACGACCCCTATTCCTCAAATACCTGGATAGCAAAATCAGGACACCTGTTGTCACACAACTGGCACCCGTTGCAAGCATCCAGATCTTTTACAACCACCAGATTGCCATCCATCGTTAAAACATTGGTAGGACAAAAATCAACACATAGATTGCACCCCTTACATAGCCTATCGTCAATTTCAATCCTGAATATCCTCTTTTCCGCAACCGCCATTGTCTCCTCCCTTAATAAAAGAACATAATGGGCGATGCAGGTATCGAACCTGCGACCTCTTCCGTGTGAAGGAAGCGCTCTACCACTGAGCTAATCGCCCTGTACTATCTTAACAACATTAAGGATAGTTCCCTACCCTGTACGAGGTTTCATCAGTCTTTAAAATAGCCAGGGAATTTATTAATAACATATAGATAGTAGTAGGGTCAAGGAATTTTTTACAGGTGCCTTGACGGACAGCGTCATTATGCTGGCATGAAATTTAAATTCTCGTTTATCTAAAATTCCCCCTCTTTGTTTATAACTATTGGTAAAATAAAATTTTTTTGTTAAAAATTCTAAAGTTTTCTATCTGGTATACCGTTTGTATATTAAATTATCACCACTTTAAATAACAGACTAACCGAAAAGGAGAAAAAGATGAAAGAACCTGTTAATGAGGTGTCAAAAAAGATCTTAAATTTGGTAACGGAAAAAGGCGGCATTACTCTCTTTGAATTAGAACAGGCACTGGATGTCTCTTACAACCTTATCTTTTTGGCAATCGATAGTATGGTTACAAACAATCAGATTCATCTTAAAAGATGTGGGAGGGATTACCTTCTATCAGGAGTTGAAAGTAGAAACAAACTCCCGCTAAATGATACATGTATCAATGAGTATCTTTGTCAGGATGTATGACAAGTTTAATCGTTATTATTTTTTGACTCCTACCTTTTCAATGAGTTCATAATCCAAAGTTTTTTTCCTCCACGTTTACCATTACCCTATCTAAGACAAAATACAGTCATTTTAGCATCAATAGCAACTAATACATACATTCCTTTATACTAGAATATAAAAATAATATAAAAATGCTTGACAAAAATTCTTTATTACATGTATATTAAATATTGTATGTTACAAGATGGAGCCTTAATGGAAGAATTGGCAGATATATTAAGTGGGCTGGAACAGCGAATTAATGTATACAAAAACAAGTTAATAGAACTCCAGAAAAGGCGCGACCGTTTAGATGACGAAATCAAGACCGCCAAAAAATACTTGGAATTAGCAGAAACTCTCTACAGGGTAGAGAAAAATAAGGCACGCTCGGCGACACCTCAGCAGGTTCAGTCGGAAGATCAGGAGAAAGGGGTGCCCAAAGGGTCTGAAGAGGCCAAAGATTTCCTGTTTAGCCCTTTTAAATTTACAGGGCTAAGTATACCGGAGGCCACTTATGTCCTTCTTAAAGAGGAAGGAAAACCCCTCCACGCAAAAGAGATCTATCAGCGCCTCATGGAAGGAGGCGTAAAGATAAGGAGTAAAACACCGGTAACATCTATATCCATTTCGCTGAATAGGGATAAAAGATTCTTGAGAATTGCACCTAACACTTACAGACTTGTAGACGCAGAGGTGCAAAGGGAGGAAAGGAGGTGATACACATTGGCCACTGTAAAAAAGAAGGCCCCGGCTAAAAAGACCACCGCTAAGAAGAAGGCTGCTGCGAAGAAGCCTGCTAAAAAGAGCACAAGCAAGAAGACTTCAAAGAAGAAATAGCGCAAGACAACCCTTCTTTCAGGGGGTCTCTATTGCTCTTGGGGACCCCCTTATTTTTATCCAACCAGCTATCTTTTTTTATACTGTGATGTCTATTTCACTCTGACCAACTTCTATCCATTTATCACTATTGGCAAGGATGGTAGATGCAAGCCTTGTATTTAGGTTATGACCGGAGCGGTAGGCAGTAATATGGCCTATAAATGACATGGAAAGGAGGGACATATCTCCTATGAGGTCCAATACCTTATGTCGAATAAATTCATCTTTATACCTTAACCCTTCCTCATTTAATATCTCCATGTCCCCAAGAATAATAACATTCTTGAGTGACCCTCCCCTACCCAACCCCTTCTCCTGAAGGGTTATTACATCCTTAAGAAAGCCAAAGGTACGTGCCGGAGCTATATCCTTAATAAAACTTTCTATTGAATAATAATACAACAACCTTTGGTTACTTAACAATGGATGATCAAAATCCATGAGATATGTAATTGCAGGAAATGGTGAAGGCTCTATCTTTATATATCTGTTAGTCTCTACAATTTCAATCGGTTCAACTATCTTTATATGGGGTTTAATCCTATCCTGCTGCCTTATCCCGATCTTTAAGATGAGTTCTACGAAGGGGTGTGCACTGCCATCCATTATTGGCACTTCAGAAGAATCAACTTCCACATAGAGATTGTCAATATTAAGACCAGCTACCGCAGCCAGCAAGTGCTCAACAGTCTGGATACTCGATCCATTCAGCCCTAATGTAGATGAATAATCTGTAGCTACTATATTATCTACCCTCGCCTTGATAGTTGACTTCTTGTCATTTCTTGTAAATACTATCCCTGTATCAGGCGGGGCAGGAGATAAACGGAGAGAGACTTCAATGCCTGTATGCAGACCGATCCCTATACATTCCACCGAATCTTTTATTGTCCTTTGATATCGCATTGTATTATAATATGAAAAGATAGCAAGACTTATACCATAAGTTGGCTTTAAATAAATAGCATAATTTTCAATAAGTTATAACATAACTATGACTAATTCTCGTTCAAATAGTGTTGCAAAATTACAACACTTACTTTCAGGTTGTGTTTTTTTAGCAACAGTGTCATGAATAACCTCTCTGACTATAGAATATGAAAATAAACGAAATATTTCAAAGTATTCAGGGTGAAACAACATTTCAGGGATTGCCGTCCGTCTTCATCAGGTCCACTGGTTGCAATCTCAGGTGTAACTGGTGTGATACCCAATATGCCTATGACGATGGAACAGATTATGGGGTAGATGAAATATTAAAGATCATTGAGAAGTATCATTGCAAATATGTGGTCATTACCGGAGGAGAACCTCTCAGCCAGAAAGATGCCCCTGCCCTTGCTGAACAATTGATAAAGGGTGGCTACAGAGTACTGGTAGAAACCAATGGGAGCAGGGACATATCCATACTTCATCCTGACACAATTAAGATAGTGGACATGAAATGTCCCGGTAGTGGGATGACAGAAAACATATTATGGGAAAATATGAGTTGCCTCTCTGCCCATGATGAAGTCAAATTTGTTATAGCTGATTATAAAGATTATTTATGGGCCAAATCCGTTATTGAGTCTTATAAGCTAACTGATATTTGTACTGTTCTAATCTCTCCTGTCTTTAACCGACTGGCCCCTGAGTCCCTCGCTAAGTGGATAATCTCGGATAATCTCTCTGTCCGGTTACAGTTACAGATACATAAGTATATCTGGGGCTCAGATATCAGAGGGGTATAGGTTCTAAGTTGTATACCCACTCTCTCCGTGCTGAGTTAAATCCAGACCCATTACCTCATCTTCCTCTGCAACCCTCAGCCCAATTGTCCAATCAATGAGTTTTAACAGGATCAATGTGACAACAAAGGCATATACAACTGTAACAAGTACAGCTATTGCTTGCGTAATCAAGAGGCCGGGGTTGCCGAAAAAGAGTCCGTCATTACCTGCAGGGTTTACTACCTTTGATGCAAAGAACCCTGTAGCCAGTGCGCCCCACATCCCCCCTATACCATGCACACCAAAGGCATCAAGGGAGTCGTCATAGCCTAAGAGTGGCTTAATCATACTTACGGCGATGTAGCACACAACTCCCACACCAATCCCTATGATGATAGCCGAAACCGGTCCAACAAAACCTGAGGCAGGCGTGATTGCTACAAGCCCTGCTACTGCGCCAGATGCAGCTCCAAGCACCGTCGGCTTACCCCGCTGGGCCCATTCTATAAATACCCATGTCAATGTTGCTGCTGCTGCTGCCGTATTGGTTACAACAAAGGCAGATACGGCAAGACCGCCTGATGTAAGAGCACTTCCTGCATTAAACCCAAACCAGCCGAACCAGAGGAGCCCTGCGCCGAGAATAGTAAGCGGCAGATTGTGTGGCGCCATATGCTCCACAGCATAGCCTTTACGTCTGCCTATGACGAGGGCTGTAACAAGCGCTGATATTCCAGAACTTATATGCACTACCGTACCACCCGTGAAGTCGAGCGCCCCAAGGTTTCTTATCCATCCACCAACGCCCCATACCCAATGGCAAACAGGGTCATAGACCAGTGTTGCCCATAACAAAGTAAATACGAGGAAGGCCGAGAACTTCATCCTCTCTGCAAATGCCCCGCTTATAAGGGCAGGAGTAATGATGGCAAACATCATCTGGAACATCATGAATACCTGATGCGGTATTGTTGGCGCGTAGTCGGCATTTGGGGCAAGCCCGACATTGTTAAGCCCAAACCACTTAAGACTACCGATGATACCGCCCTTATCTGGCCCGAATGATAAGCTGTATCCCCACAAGACCCACTGGATACTTATAAGTGCAACAATAATAAAACTTTGCATTATTGTACCGAGGACATTCTTTTTTCTGACCATACCCCCATAGAACAAGGCCAGGCCAGGCGTCATCAGCATGACAAGTGCCGTTGACATCAATATCCACGCAGTATCCCCTGTATTAATATTTTCCATATCTTAAAATCCCCCCTTTCCTCAATTCACACAATATTTGGTCTATAAACATCAAGAAGACTAATGCCATATAATCAAATGGACGGTAGCGCAATATCTTTAATAATTGCAATACCCCATTCTCCATGTTATATTCCCATGAAATAATCCACAGCATAGTATTATATGAAAAAAGAAAAAACAAGCCCTTTGGTAGAGGCATCCTTTCGTTACTGTACTCATATTGCAACGGAGCACTATGAAAACTTTCCGGTCGGTTCGTGGATAATACCCAGGGAAAAAAGGAGATACGTCCACGCCATATATGCCTTTGCACGCAAGGCAGATGACTTTGCAGACGAGAATATATATAGAGAGGAAGAACGGGGAAACCTCCTCAAAGATTGGGAAACGAGACTTGAGGGTTGCATCAGCGAAAAACCAGAGCATCCTATCTTTATTGCCATTAGGGAGACTATCGAGCAGTTTCAAATCCCTGTGGAGTTACTAAGGGACCTCATCACCGCATTCAAAATGGATACAGTGACGAAGCGATACCAGAAGGCATCAGACCTTCTCACCTATTGTCGTTATTCCGCAAACCCGGTGGGAAGGATTGTACTCTATCTCTTTGGATATAAAGACCCTGAGCTTCATACGCTTTCTGATTCTATCTGCACAGCCCTGCAGCTTACAAACTTCTGGCAGGATATCGCAATAGATCTTGAAAAAGACCGTATATATATCCCATTAGAGGATATGGAGCGGTTTGGCTATGCCGTCGGTGAACTAAAATCCCATATTGTGAACAATGCCTTTAAGGCGCTTTTAGCAAGTGAGATGGAATTTACAAGAGGTCTCTTCAGAGAGGGTTTACCACTCTGCAGCAGCGTAAGCAAAGGATTATCGCTTGAACTTAAGGCAGTGTGGACAGGTGGCATGAAGATATTGGAAAAGATAGAGAAGAACGGATATGACCTATTTAACAAACGCCCTGTCATCACGATGACCGATAAGGTAAAGATTATATCCCGGGTTCTTGCAGGTAGCAGGTAACAGAGAATGAAACATAGTTCTGATCTGACTTCACATAGCTATAAACTCACAAAAAAGAGTAACACCAACTTCTACTATTCCTTTTTTTCCCTGCCTTCAGAGAAGCGGAAGGCTCTATATTCCATCTATGCCCTGTGCCGTTGCCTGGATGATGTTGTGGATAAATCTTTTAGCAGGCTTGAGGCGTCAGGGACCCTCCTCAAATGGACAACAGAAATAATAAATATGTACCAAGGCAAACCTTCACATCCGATTACCGTCGACCTTAAGCCACATATAGACAGATTCTCAATCCCACAGAAATATTTCTTTGAGCTTATCAAAGGGGTAGAGATGGATCTCACAAAAAATAGATATAATACATTCGACGAACTCCATAAATACTGCTACAGGGTAGCCTCCGTAGTGGGGCTAATCTGCGCAGAGGTTTTTGGCTATAGGAATGCGACAACATTGGGATATGCTGTAGACCTCGGCATTTCATTGCAACTTACCAACATCCTGAGGGATATAAAGGCCGACGCCTCAAATGGCCGCATATACCTGCCACTTGAAGATCTGAAAAAATTTGGTTATACAGAAGAAGAGCTGCTCTCATCAACATATAATCAGGCCTTTATCGAGGTGATGCGATTTGAGTGTGAACGGGCATGGGGCTATTATAAGAGGGCGGGAGAGACCCTCCCAAAGGAAGACCGGAAAGCCATGGTCGCTGCTGAAGTCATGCGGGCCATATATAGCCGTCTTCTTCAAAATATAGAATCGGCTAACTACGATGTTTTCTCTCACCATGCAGCATTATCAAAACTACAGAAGATATTCATCGCCACAACAACATGGGGTAGAAACAGATTAGGCTTATGACGAAAAGGGCCATCATCATAGGCGGTGGCTTTGCTGGCCTGACTGCATCCGTAGAACTCGCCTCCTCAGGTTATCCGGTAACCCTTATAGAACAGCGTAGATATTTAGGTGGGAGGGCCTTC
>JAHFEQ010000016.1:1374-30783 GCA_023248395.1 Nitrospirota bacterium | reverse complement strand
GACCGCTCAGGCAGTAATGACAGGTATTGCAGGGGACATGGTGGGATGCTGAAACCCTGTCGCCCTTCTTGTATTGTCTTACACCGTCACCGACTTCGACGACTTCACCGGCAATCTCGTGACCCAGCACGAGCGGCACCTTATGAATCCGGTACCACTCCATCACATCGCTGCCGCAGATACCGCTGGCTATGACCCGGATCAGCATTTCCCCGGGGCCTGCCTTGGGTACAGGCATCTCTTCCAGCCGGATATCTTTATTGCTGTAGTACCTTGCAACGCGCATTGAATGATCAACCCCCATCCTTGCCCTCCTCCGCCTTTCCTATCAATGGGGAGAGGGGACTATAAATAGATTTAAAAAAAATTAGCACAGATCAGGGAAAAAATCTATCCCTTAAGGCGGGTTGATTAGAAGGTAGAGTTTCCCATGCCTTTTTTATACCATTGGGTCTTTAAGAACTCAGTAAGTTGTTTATCTGCAGAGTTTATGTGATATATGTATGAGTTCCACCAGTCCATAATAAAGCCCCTGGCAGTAGGCACAAAATGAGGTGACGTGCCCTCTGTTTCAATCAGTTTATTTAAGCCAGAGAATGTTTCTGCAAGTTTTATATGCTGGTCATAATGAGATCTATAATCCGGATAAGCAAACTTTTGCTGCAGCATCTCTTCTAAAACAAAATGAGATGCAAGAAAACTTTCAAAAAAGATGATAAGAGTTCTAATGGTTGCAATCTTCTCACCACTATCTATTGCATTGAGTAACTCATTTATTTTCTCAGCCATGCCTTCATGGTGAAGATCAATCTCTTCAACACCTGTGTTAAAGTCCTCGATCCATTGTACCGTCAATTTATTCCTCCTTAACCTGTAAAAGGGGTAAACTGCATGTTTTTACTTATTGTGATGCACTAATTTTATAACATAAAGCATATCATAATACAACAGGGGCCATCAGGCATCATTTATTCCCTCTACTCCAGCGGCAGGTTTATAAGGGAGGCAGGATTTACCCTTGCGCCATTGAGCCTCATCCCCCAATGCAGATGCGGCCCTGTCGCCCTACCGCTCTTTCCCACCTTTGCCATAATCTGTCCCTTTTTAACACTATCTCCCGTTGCAACTAAGATCTCTGAAAGATGAAAGTACATGGTAAAGAGTCCCATGCCGTGGTCTATGACAAGACTCTTACCGCTGAAGAAATGTTCGTCAGCAAAAACGACCCTTCCATGATTTGGTGCATAAACAGGGGCGCCCTCAGGGGCATCGATATCAATACCTGTATGGGGATTTTTTGGCTCGTCATTGATGATCCTCCTTAGACCAAAGGAGCCTGAAAATTTCCCCTCAATAGGTCTAATAAAGTTTCCATCCCAGAGATTTTCCTCTGTAAAGATATCCCATACCTTTCCAATCTTTTCCTGCTCAAGGTTTACCCTTTTTAAGGTCTCCTCATCCAACTCCACCTTCTCCTTTGGGAGGGTCAATCTCTGTATCCCGAATTTTGCAGATTTTACCCTGATCTTATAGTCCTTCTTCATCTCCCGTCCCGATTCATCTTCAAGGAATATGGACAGGATATAGAGATTGGGTTCTGTCTCCATATCAATCCCGATCAGGGCAACATAGCTACCCCTTTTGGAGTCTGTATAGAAATGGACAGGTTTATCAAAGAGGCTTCCGGATATCTTGTATATCCCTGGATTTGCCTTTACTGTGATGAAAAGGATATCTCCCTGTTTTATCTTCTTTGGTGTAAATGTAACGTTGATAGACGGCTTGGCAAGAAGGGGTGATGAATAAAGAAGAGACAAAAAGACTGACAAGTAAACAAGGGTATATTTGTTAGACCAAATCTTTCTTTTCACAATACATGACAGGAATTTTCGTTTCATAGGGCATGATAACTAACCGGGGTTTTTCTGTCAAAACAAAAATAGGAACGGTAGCTACCCCAACATATTGAGAAGACAAAAACTCTGCCCATTTCTTAAGCATCAACGGATTTTTCAATGACTTACATAACTCGTATCCTAACAGTGAGGGAGGGTGTCCGTAGTTATCCACATTTCTGTGAAATTGATAGATTCATTAATAGTATTGCCAGGTTATACTATTGCCTCTACGAAATAGGCCATAGACATGAAATACAATATGTAGATGTCAGTTTATCAATTTTAAGAAGAGGATTGAGTCCCGCCTGATTTTGTGCTAAAAGAATAAAACGAAATGCGTTCTATCAAAATAAAAAACAGCCCTGAGACTGTCTGCCCGACAAAGATCATATGCCTGGGCAGGAATTACAGAAAACATGCAGAGGAGCTTGGGAATGTTGTTCCTGACAACCCGATCCTCTTCTTTAAGCCCCCTTCCTCACTGATTCTCGAGGGGGAAAAGATTATTCTTCCGCCTCAATCTCAGGATGTCCAGCACGAGGTCGAGCTGGGAGTTGTCATGGGTAAAAGTGGGAAACATATTATGCGTCCCAAAGCAGCAGAGTATATTTTAGGCTACTGCATCATTCTTGATATCACAGCACGGGATATTCAGCAGGAGGAGAAAAAAAAAGGTGCGCCCTGGACGCTCGCCAAGGGTTTTGATACCTTTGCCCCGGTGTCACAGATCGTAAGAAAAGAGGAGATCCCCCATCCAGAAAATCTTTCCATAAGACTCTGGGTAAATAGCGTACTGCGACAGGACTCAAACACAGGTTTCATGATCTTCGGGATTGCAGAGATTGTTGAGTATATCTCCTCCTACATGACCCTTGAAGCTGGCGACATAATAGCCACAGGTACTCCCGAAGGAGTGGGCCAGGTAAAAAGCGGGGATGTCGTTGAGGCGGGGATTGAGGGAATAGGCAGGGTGAGGTTTGAGGTCGTATAGCGCGCCTGGAGGGATTCGAACCCCCGGCCCCTTGATTCGTAGTCAAGTGCTCTATCCAGCTGAGCTACAGGCGCAGATCATAATTTCACAGACATTTTCAGTTAAAACGGTTAAATTGTCAAGCAAGTGGGGAACAAGTGTGGGGCTCACCGTTTGTAAACGGTCTGTGCCACATTGATGGAAAAGAGCCAGGTGTCGGCAACTGCGTTGTTATCCCGGAAGTCTCCGTTGTCCCACGAGAGGAAATAAGAGATCGACGGTGTAATGCTGAAAGAGCCCATAGGATATCCGGTGTTTACAGTAAACTCCATTGAGGGGAATCCACTATTTTCGTAGTAGTTGCCCTGGTAGAAGAGGTTCAACCCGAGGGATAAAGGACCAAGATAGCTTTCAACCTCATGGCTAATACCCAATGTGGAGTAGATTCCCTCTCCTGCATCAAAGTCGTAATGGATGCTGAGGTATGGGTTTAAGAGGGCCTCGTAAGAGATGCTTATGGAAACATCCTGGGAAGGATCCCACCCCTCCCGATGGGGATAATTATAGTGGGCATATCCCGCCGTCAGAGAAAAGTCCTGAATCTCCCAGGTATATTGAAGATAAAGATCAAATTCATTCGCCTTATTTGTGTCTAAATTGTAATTGGACCAGAGGATTGCTGAGAAGTCTTTAGCTGTAAGGGTAAGCTCCGGCTGGACTACCGGGTTACCGTCGCTGTAATCGACCCCCTGGAATAGATACTTAGAGGCCAGGGTGACATCCCAACCGATCGCTATGACGGACGGTGGGGTAGACTCAAGCCCTTCGGGTTCTTTGCTGCCTGGTTGTGTCTGGATGGCAGTCATTTGATCTGGATTCGATGATGGTTCAGCGGCTACTGAGAAACTGGTAAAAAACAAGGAGCTGAGGCCGAAGAGAATTAACAAAAAGGCATATAAACTTTTTCTCATGGGGTTTCCTCCAATAAATCATAACGACTTATCGGAATAGTGGACATGCATGGTTAGGTCTATTATAATCTCCTATCATGTTGATAGATACGAAAGTTTTGACCCGGGAGATCAAGTCTTTCGGGGCCAAGTTGGGATTCAGTCATGTGGGTATTACTCCCCCGCGCCTCTCCATATGGGGTGAGAGATTCAGGGATGGAATCAGGCACGGGTTTGCAGGTGAAATGTGGTATCTGGAGCGGGATGCTGAAAGGCGTATAGATCCGTACGTTATATTCCCGGAGGTTAAATCGATAGTCGTTGTCTCGATCAATTATTACCCTGGAAAGGGGCATAGAGAGGGTCTTGATAATCCATCGGCGGGTTATATCGCCAATTATGCACTCCATGAAGACTACCATCCTGTTATAGAATCAAGGTTAAGAGAACTCCTTCAGTATATCGATCGACTTACACAGGGCAGGGCACAGGGAAAGATTTATGTGGATACAGGGCCTGTGCCGGAGAAGGCCTTTGCGGTAATGGCAGGCCTGGGCTGGATGGGGAAGCATACGCTCCTTGTCAGTCGTGATGTGGGTTCATGGTTGTTGCTCGGGGTATTGCTTCTTGACATGGAACTCGATTTTGATGGACCGATGATGGACCAGTGTGGAGAATGCACTCAATGCATAGAGGCATGTCCAACAAAGGCCATTGTAGCGCCCTACAAGCTTGATGCAGGGAGATGTATTTCGTATCTTCTCGGGGAGCTAAAAGGCCCAATACCATTAGAGATGAGGCCACTGATAGGAAACAGGATATTTGGATGTGATGACTGTCAGTGGGCCTGCCCATGGAATAGATCTGCCCAAATCTCTAACGAGACGGCCTTTAGACCCAGGGAGGATCTGGCGTCACCCCTGCTTGCAGACCTGATGGGGATGGATGAAGATAAATTCAGCAGCATGTTTAACAAAAGTCCAATAAAAAGGATAAAGAGGAAGAGATTTTTAAGGAACGTTGCAGTGGCCCTTGGAAATTCAGGAGACAGGCGGACTATACCCGTACTGGAAAAGAGACTTAAAGAACCTGAACCCCTGGTAAGGGAACATGCGGAATGGGCGTTAAGACAAATTTCAGGAGAATAATATGAAATACGGTGAAGAGGAAATAAAGAAGGCTGAGCTTGAGAGGTGGGAGAATCCCTATATTGACCGGGATTATGTAATCGACATCTCATTCCCTGAGTTTTCCTGCCTCTGCCCAAGATCTGGTTATCCGGACTATGCAACAATAAAGATAAGTTACATACCCGACAGATTTATCGTGGAATTACGTTCACTAAAGCTCTATCTAAACAAGTTCCGGGATCAGCATATCTCCCACGAGTCTGCAACCAATAAGATATACGATGATCTGAAGAATCTGCTCGAACCGAGGAGGATTGAGATAGTGGGTGACTGGAATCCCAGGGGGAATGTGAAGACCATTATACGGATTTCGTCAGAGTCCCCAAAGTGATTTTGATTTTTGATGCTTGATCTTTGATTTTTATTGCAAGCTTCATCGCCTCTACAATGCAGTGTCCTACTGAGACCCCGTTGATATAATTCCCTGCCAGATAAAGTCCCGGGATATCCTGTAACCCCTTTTCTATCGACTTTATACGGACCTGGTGTCCAAGGGTATACTGCGGTATTGCCCTCGGCTGCCGCACTATGCGCACAAAATCAGGTTTATCCCCGATATTGAGGATGGTCTTTAAATCCCTCAGGGACATATCTATCAGTTCTCTGTCGCTATATTCAAGGATATCTGTCTTTCTTGCACCTCCGAGGATATTCGTGAATGCCACTTTTCCATCAGATGCGCGCCCCGGGAATATGGCCGAGCTCCAGATGCTTCCGAGGATACTGTAGCCTTGCTGTTTGGACTCCTTCGATGGGATAAGGAAACCGAAGCCATCGAGTTTGTGTTTGATATGCCCCCTGTCGAAGCCTGTAAAGACGATCACTACAGGGACATATTCTATCTGCATGAGATGGGTAGCGATCAACTCGGATAAGGGGTGTATGATATTTGCTGCAAACCGGGCAGGGGTGGCAAGCACTACCCTGTTTGCCCTGGCGATCTCCTCAACCCCGTTCCTTTTCATAATAACTTCAAATCCGCCACTACCCTTTCTCAAGGAAATAACGTCACATCCCCCTATGAAATGATTTCCAAGGACTTTAGACAGCATATCAGGCAGTGTCTGAAGACCGTCTTTGAATGAAAACAGCCTCATCTTACGCTTTGGCTCACCCCCCTTTTTTCTTCCGACTATGGAACCCTTTACAAGACCTCCATAGTCCTGCTCTAACGCATACATCTTTGGGAAGCAGCTTTTTAGTGAGAGACGGCCTGGATCCCCTGCAAAGACACCGGTCACAAAGGGGTCAATTGCATAGTCTAAAAACTCCTGTCCTGTTCTCCTGACAACAAATTGGGCAATTGATTCCTCAGATGCCCCGCTATACTTAGGAATAAAAGGCTCTCTTAGGAGACGTAGTTTGCCCTTGATACTCCACAGATCGGTAGTCAGGAATTGTAAAGGCCCTGTCGGAAGAGGTCTTAACCGTCCCTCCCGTACTACATAGCGATTCCTATTGGTGCTGTCAGCAAAGATCTTATTATCCAGAATACCCAACTCTTCGCACAGATCATCGACCTCCCTGTAGATGTCGAGGGTAGAATTAGGCCCGTATTCGATGAGATACCCCTTCTCTTTTTCTGTGCGGATTGAGCCGCCTGGTCTTTTATCTTTTTCTAATACGGTTACATCAAGGCCGTTTTTATGAAGCCAGTAGGCTGCCGTGAGACCGGATATGCCGCCACCTATGATGAGAATCTTCATTCAAAAATCCCGTTCTATATGTTGTAGTCGCAACCTTTAGGTTGCGCCATCATGGAACGCAGGCTAAAGCCTGCGACTACAGCCTGCGACTACAACCTATTTTCATGCCCGCTTGTGAGCCTGAGAAGCCTGTAATACTATATCTTTCAGCGCCTCAATAAGCAGAGGGGAGTCATTTAATGCAGGGGCCCTGTAACAATCGGATATCCCATATCCTATGGCCTTTTCTTTGTAGAGTATATCCATCTCATAGAGTGTCTCTAAATGGTCAGAGACGAAACTTATGGGTACCAAAACGATGTCCTTTATCCCCTTCTCTCCTAACTCCTTCAGTACCTCTTCTGTAGACGGCCCAAGCCATTTCAATGGTCCTACACGGCTCTGATAACAGAGGTGATAATTCCCTCCCGGATCAAGGCGTTCGGATATAAGTGCTACGCTCTTTTCTATCTGTCTGGCATAGGGGTCACCCTTCTTAATAAATCTAAGAGGTATCCCGTGGGCGCTAAATACGATAGAGGTATTTTTGATATTAAGCTTATGGGATTCTAAGGTCTTTTGTACAGTATCACGCATTGAGTCGATGTAGAATGGGTTGTCATACCACTCCCGCACTATGTTTACCTCTATTTCAGGAGCGCCAATCTGTCGCCAGACCCTGTTAAATTCTTTAAGGCTTGAGCCGGTTGTGGTCACAGAGTAGTGGGGGTATAAGGGGAGGACGATGATCCTTTTCAGGGGGAACACCAACATCTTTTTAACAACATCCTCTATCATCGGATGCCAGTATCGCATGGCAACAAAGACTGCAAAACGGCCACAAGGTGAAAGGGCCTCTTGCAGCGCCTCTCCCTGTCGCAGAGTAAGCCCTAAGATAGGGGATTTACCACCAATAAGGCTATAGTATTTTCTTACCGCCGGGCCCCGTTTTTGAGACAGAAACTTTGCCATCGGTCCTAACAGGAAACGATTGTACCCCATGATATCCGGGTCTGAAAAGAGGTTGTGGAGGAAGGGTTCTACTGAATCCAAGGAGTCGGGGCCGCCAAGATTTATTAAGAGGATGGCTGTAGAGGGGGGATGGTCTGTCATATCGTCCTTGAGAACTTCATCTTTCTACCAGGGGCCTCAAGGTAGACATCGAATGCCATTGCGATATTTCGTATAAGGATACGGCCGGAGTCTGTTATCTCTATCTTCTCCGGATGTAAGATTAACAGGCCGTCATCTGTAAATAATTCAAGCCTCTTTAACTCCTTTCCAAAATAGTGATCAAAGGTGATTCCATATCTCTCTTCCACATCAGACTTGGTCAATTCAAAGTCGCACATCAGACGGGTGATGATATGCCTCCTCAACAGGTCATCGTGATTTAACTCATATCCCCTGTAGCTTGCTATCATACCGGCATCCACAGCAGAATAATAATCTTTCAGGGCCTTCTGATTCTGTGCATAGCAATTTCCTACCATACTGATGGACGTGATCCCAAAACCGTACAGGTCACATCCTGCCTTTGTAGTATATCCCTGGAAGTTACGGTACAGGGTTTTCTGCTTTTGCGCTATGTACAATTCATCCTGGGGTTTCGCAAAGTGATCCATGCCTATATAGACATACCCTGCCTCCGTAAATTTTTCTATCGCCATCTTGAGGATCTCAAGTTTTTCCCTGCCATGCGGCAGGGTATCTTCTTTCATCATCTTTTGATGTTTCTTCATCCAGGGTACATGGGCATAATTAAACATAGCTATCCTGTCCGGATTAATATCAATAACCGTATCACTGGTCTTTTTAAAGGACTCTACAGTCTGATAGGGGAGACCATAGATAAGGTCTGTATTGACACTATAAAATCCTAATTCCCTGCACCAGGTTACCAGTCTCCTTGTAATATCTTCAGGCTGAATCCTGTTTACGGCCTTCTGCACGGCGGGATCAAAATCCTGAACCCCCATACTGATGCGGTTAAAGCCGAGTCCCTTTAAGGCCTTAAGGTGGTCAAGGGTGGTCTCTCTCGGGTCTAATTCCACGCCAAGTTCTGCATCTTTGGCAATTGTAAAATTATCTGCGATGCAGCCGTAGAGCACCTCCATCTCTGAGGGGCTCAGGAAGTCAGGGCTTCCACCGCCCCAATGGAGCTGGATGACTTTACGGTCCTTATTGATGTAGGGGGATATATTCTCCATCTCCCTTTTCAGGTAGGAGGTATATTCTCCGGCATGCCCGCGGTTCTTTGTGATGATGGAGTGGCAGCCGCAGTAAAAACAGAGGGAGAAGCAGAAAGGGATGTGGAAATACAACGAGAGTGGGGGGAGGTCTTTCCCACTATTGGTCTCTATGATCTTGGCCTTAAACCTTTCGGGACCGAAGGCCTCATCCCAGACAGGGGCCGTGGGGTAGCTTGTATATCGTGGTCCAGGTCTGTCATATTTGAGGAGGGTGTCAATGCTAATCACTTACTTTCCTCATGCACAATCTCCACAAGGGCCTTTGCATGGTCGACCGGCGTATCCGGCAGTATCCCATGCCCAAGATTAAAGATATGGCCAGGTCCCCGGCCATGCTTGCCCAGTATGGATTTTACATGCCTCCTGATCACGGAGGGTTCTGCATAAAGTACGCAGGGGTCTAAATTGCCCTGCAGGGCAACCCTGTCCCCAACCCTTTTTCCCGCATCTCCTATGTCAATCCTCCAATCGAGACCGACGACGTCAGCCCCGGAATTTCCCATATATTCTAATAGGCTACTAACCCCATTTGCAAACAGGATTAGAGGACAACCCCTTCTGTCAATCCCCCTGATCACCTTTTCTACATAGGGGAGGGCAAACTCCTTATAGTCATCCGGGGAGAGTGAACCTGCCCATGTATCGAACAACTGTACGGCATGGACTCCCGCCTCAATCTGCATATCTAAATAGTGGATAACAGTTATGGCTATCTGGTCCAATAAGTTGTGCAAAAGTGCTGGCTCAGTATACATGACACGTTTGATCCATGTGAAATTCTTTGAGGTCTCACCTTCGATCATATAGGTAGCCAATGTAAAGGGGGCACCGGAAAACCCTATTAACGGGACCCGCTTATCAAGGGCACGCAGGATAAGCCGTATCGAATCTGCTATAAAGGGCATCCTCTCCTTTGATTCTGAAGGGCCCGGGATGGACAGGCCCTGGATCTGTGATTCTGTTCTTATAGGATTCAGGAATACCGGCCCCCCCTTCTCCGTAAAACATACCTCCATGCCCATGGCCTCAACCGGTATAAGGATGTCCGAAAACAGGATCGCTGCATCCACCCCCAATATATCTATAGGGAGGAGGGTCGCTTCTGCGACCAGCTCAGGGGTCTTACACATCTCAAGGAACCCCACCCTTTTTCTTATGGCGCGGTATTCCTTCATGTAACGGCCAGCCTGTCTCATGATCCATACAGGAGTAAAGTCCGTGGGTTCTTTGCGACAGGCCCTTAAAAAGGTATCATTTTTCAGCATGATGATCTCCGGAGGTTGTTATAACGTACAAATACTTTAGGATATTTGGTCATTGTTTGTCAACTAATGGATTCTGTGGCACTACTCTTGCAAACTCTAAAAGTGAGACTATTTAATTCCCAGACAAGGCAATCTCTTAATTTCACAGGACAGGATTTATTGATAAGATAGAAAGTTCGTTATGAATTTGCTATAATACCTCGTTTGCAATATGGACAGCACTGATTACATCAAAGACTTCGCCTCAAAGTGGACAGATACGTTATCAAAGATAACCAGCCTTACCTTTCTTTGCTGTGAAGAAGACAAGTACCATGCCAGTCAGGAAGTGGAGAATCCCCTATGCCGGTTGCTCCAGGAACATTCAGCAGGAAGGGCATTTTGTGAGCAGGATTGCACCTTGCCCCTTGTTCAGGCCCTTAAAAAGGGGGAACCTGTCTACTTTAAGTGCTATGCCAGCTTGACTAATGTTGCTATACCCGTTTATTTCAATAGAGCTATGGATAAGAAATGCTTTATCCTTGGTGGGAGGATCGTTGTATCCTATGATGATCTGGTTGGATACCGGGGGGTTGCAGAGAAGCTGGGGTGTGAACAGGGCCGTGTGTTTGATATCATAAAGGGGATATCATTTAAGGATATAAACAATTTTAAGTCTGCAATGGAGGCTGTCAGGGCGACAACCCTGTATTTCTTTCAGCATGCAGAGAGATATAAGAATTCGGAGGATAAGATCTCCAAACTACAGACGATAATAAAAGTGACAAACAGCACGAGTACCATCGCAGATAGTAGAGAGCTCTATACCACGATTCTCAACACCCTTGGGGTACTGTTTAATGTTCAGACGGCTCTACTTCTTCTGAGAGATATTGATGAGGAGAGGTTTATCGTAGAAGAGGTCTTTGGCTATGAAAAAGAGGTGTTCACGAAGACCAAGACTACCTGGATGGATGGTCTTACAGGAGAGGCTATGACCAGAAATGCCGTGGTTTCTTCTACTGATCTGTTTGATATATTAAAATCGGGTCTTCCAAATGGCTTTACATCCGTCAGGATATTCCCAGTAAGTGTGGAAAACAGGGTCGACGGGCTGATTGTGATCCTGGACACCCCGATTTCACCCGACGATGAAGATCTGATTGGTTCCTTTTGCAGGTCTCTGTCCCCTTCCCTTGAGAACCGTCTCCTTTCTTCGAGGCGTGAGGTCTTTGTGAGAAAAGGGGGCGTCTTATTGCAGGCGATGCATTCGATTTCGTCTTATATTGACTCCCCGGACATCTTTAATGTTATTATCGATAGGGTATCCAATGTGGTAGGGGCTGAGCAGGGTTCCATCATGCTCCTCAATGAAGAGTATTCTGCCCTTGAGGTTAAGGCGACGAAGGGACTTAACCCTGCCATTCTGAATCATGTCAGGATCAACCCGGGGGAGGGGATCGCGGGGATTGTGCTGAAAAAAGGTATGCCATTAGTCGTAAACAATGTCGAGGAAGATGAGCGATTTTCAAGGCCAAACCGTGTCAGGTATAAGACGAAGTCATTTATAAGCCTTCCACTGAAGATGAAGGATAAGAGTATTGGTGTATTAAACCTATCGGATAAGACAGGCGGAACCGATTTCACGGATGGAGATCTTAAGCTGCTGGAGACCCTGGCGCTCTATTCTGCTGTGGCCATTGAACGGCGGATCTATTATCAAAGTTCTGTCAACCTCCGTAAGATATCTATTACAGATCCCCTTACGGAACTCCTGAACAGAAGATACTTTGAAGAGAGGATATCTGAGGAGGTAGAACGTTCAAAGCGTCATAGACAACCCTTCTCACTCATTATCCTGGATATAGACAATTTTAAGGATTTTAATGATACCTATGGACACCTCACTGGAGATGAGGCATTAAAGAATACAGCACAGGTTATCAGACGATGTATCAGGATTATCGATATTGCTGCAAGGTATGGGGGGGAGGAGCTTGCTATCATACTCCCTACAACGGATAAGGAAGATGCCCGGGTTATAGGTAATCGTATCAGGGATGGGATAGAGAATATGTCTTTTACGATAAAGGGGACTGGAAAGGCAGCAAAACTTACGGTAAGCTTGGGGATCGCCTCCTATCCGGCAGATGCTGCGACGATTGAAGAGTTGATTAATAATGCAGACAGGGCCCTATACAGGGCAAAGGGCCTTGGAAAGAACAGGGTGGTGCTATTTGGAAATTTCTAAGGGGTCTGCTGATATCCTTACAATCCTCAGACAGGGGATAGATGAGTTATCCTGCCTGGGTGGCTGCGAGCAAATACATCAGCATGCCACTAAGTTAAGTCTGCTACTCTCAGAAGGTCATTGGGGGATAGAACATCTGGAACATCTGCAAGATGCCTGCTCAATACTTATATCACAGTATGTCTCAATTCTCCTCGATAATATGCAACTTAAGGAAGAGATAAGGAAGATGAGGCTCCACTATGAGGATATCATTGTAAAGAAAGAGACGGCAGAAAAGCTCGCCTCGCTCGGCACAATAGCCGCCGGGCTTGCCCATGAGATCAAGAACCCCCTGGTCTCCATAAAGACATTGGCTCAGCTCCTCCCTGACAGGTTTGATGACCCCGAGTTTAGAAATCATTTTACAAACATAGCCATAAACGAGGTGGATAGAATTGGGGGTATTGTCTCTGACCTTCTCGACTTTGCAAAATCGTCTGAGCCTAAGGTTGAGCCTCTGGATATGATAAGTCTGATTGAGGATACAATACGGATGCTCTCCTCCCAGTTTACCCACAAGGGGATCACCGTTAAAAAGAGATTTGCTGAAAATATTCCTTTACTATATGGAGATGACTTCCAGCTGAAGCAGGTCCTGCTAAACCTGTTTATAAACAGTATGGAGGCAATGCCTCACGGCGGAGAAATTACAGTGGAGATTGTGCGGGGAGAAGATATTATTGATAGGGAAAAGGTGATTTTGAAGATAGCGGATACAGGTCTGGGGGTAAGGGAGGAAGATAAGGCACATCTGTTCGAACCATTTTTTACCACAAAGGGTACAGGTACGGGTCTTGGACTATCTATCTGTAAGAGGATATTAGAAAAACATCAGGGAGAGATATGTATTGAGAGTATCTGTAATGAGGGGACTATAGTGACCCTGATGTTTTCCCTGAGAAAGGATGAATCTTGAAGATATTATTGCTCATAACAGCATCTGATGAGGTCGCTATCGGGATTCAATCGGGTCTTGCAGATGAATATATCATATTGACTGTAGATAGCCTTGAAAAGGGCACTGACCTGATCCGCACAGAACAGATTCATATGATTGCCGTGGATATCGCGATATCCGGCCAGATGGGATCATGGCTTAAAAAATACAGAATGGTTCCAGATGTTCTCTGGATAGGGATTGTCCCTTCACACTTATCAGAGGAGGAGACAGACAAATATTATGGGATGTTTCATGAAATAGTATCTACACCCCTCTCAAAGGAGAGGCTTAAGGCAGTCCTCAGAAAGGCCCAGGAAAAACAAGAGATATTAAGCGAGATTAAGCACCTGAAACTCCTGTCCGTTATGCAACCGGGAGTTACAGGCAGAGGAGTGACTTCCCCGTTATCCTTTGAACCTCTTGAGAAGGCGGTGGCACTGTCACGGACATTTGCAGCGAGCTTTGATCTTGACAAACTGATTAATCTGTTTCTTGACGCAGTAATCGATGTGATAGGGGTAAGCCGGGTCTCACTCTTTCTATGTGATGAGGCGGAGGATGTATATAGGATAAGGGGTTCGAGAGGGCTTCGTCCTGATCTTGCCTCCAGGCTCTATCTCTCCCGTGACAGTGGTATGGTATTGTGGCTTTCGGCGAGGGGGAGGATATTGAGGCGGGATATCGCAGAGATAGAACTGGGGCAGAAGAATATCCTCACCCAGGCATTCAGAGAGATGGAGGTGCTCCAGTCTATCGTCAGTATCCCCATCATGTACGATGGAAAACTCCACTGCATTCTCAATCTTGACAGCAAGATAACCGGTGAGTCCTACAGTAATACCGAATTGGAGAGGATGTTTGTCCTTTCAAACTATTTTGGTAAGGCGATACAGGATATCTATAATTATCATAGGGTTTGCTATCAGAAGGAGTATATCCAGAAGATCCTTGAGCGGATGGGGAGTGGTGTTATCACTGTGAATGACAAAGAAGAGATCATTATCTTTAATCCAAAGGCAGAAGAGATCTTAAAAAGAAAGGCTGTTGATTTGATCGGCAAGACCGCCGGGTCTCTACCCCCAACAATAGCTAAATTAATTAAAGAGACTGTCAGGGAGAAGAAATCCTGCAGAAAACATGAGGTTATTTCTGAGGAAGAGGGGCTATGCCTTGAGGTAGATGCCTATGGATTATATGATGTTGCCGGGGGACTCATAGGTGGGGTGCTTCTTTTAGAGGATATCTCTGCAAGAAAGGATTTGAGCAGGGAGAAGAAGAGAGGGGAAAACCTGCAGGTACTCCATGAACTTGTCGGGAGAATGGCCCATGAGCTAAGAAATCCGCTCGTGGCAGTACGGACTTTTACTCAACTCATGAAAGACCGATATAATGACGTTGAATTTCAGGACTTTTTCTATACTACGGTAACCGGGGAGGTTGAGAAGTTAAACAACCTCATAGAAAAATTGATTGCTTTTGTGCATCCAATAGAGTATAAATTTGAGATAGTGGATATGGGTGAGCTTTTAGATAAGAGTCTTGAGGCAACTCTCAAAGATTTAAAAAAGTCAGACTTTCATATAGTAAAGAACTATACGCCGGGTATTTTTAAACTCCGTGCAGACAAGGCCCAGATAGGCAAGGCCTTCTCATTCATATTGCAAAACTCTTTTCATGCCATGGTCCCTGGTGGGATACTCACAGTCGATATGGAATCGCTATCGAACGATTCTATGCTTAAAATCTCCATAAAAGATACTGGCAAAGGGATACCGCAGGAGGATACAGAGAGGGTTTTTGACCCTTTTTATACCACTCCCGAAAAGGGTGTGGGGCTCGGTCTTCCTTTGAGCCAGAAAATCATCGAAGACCACAAGGGGAAGGTTGCTATAAGCAGTATACTCAATCAGGGGACAACATTGACCGTACTGATGCCTACTGCAGTACCAACAGGGGAGGAGATGTAGATGGAGGAGAAAAACAGTATCCTTGTTGTAGATGATGAGATGGGGCCCCGGGAGGCCCTCCGCATGATTCTCAAAAACCGGTATGAAGTGGTTACCGTGGATAATGGTGAACATGCTATGGGGCATATCCATGAAAAGGACTTTGATGTCGTTATCGTTGACATAAAAATGGCGGGAATGGACGGGCTGCAGCTTCTTCGAAGGATAAAGGAGGCAAGGCCGGATATTGAGGTTGTTTTAATGACCGCCTATGCGAGCATAGAAACAGCAAAAAGTGCACTCCGGTACGGGGCCTTAGACTATCTGATAAAACCCTTTGACCATAGAGACGTTATAGACATCGTAGAAAAGGGTGCGGTAAAGAGGAAAGAACACCTGAGAACTAGAGAGGAGATAAAGAGGCTGCATATTGCCACTACGGAACTCTCTAAAGAGGTGGAGGCTGCGAAAAGGAGTATTGAAAGCCATTATGCAAGCACTGTGAAGGCCTTGCTTGCCGCCATTGATGCAAAGGATCAATATACAAGGGGTCATTCTGAGAGGGTTTCAAGATTCTCAGCGTTCCTGGCTGAGAAGATTGGAATCCCGCATGACAAAATATTAGCCCTGGAACAGGCGGCACTGATTCATGATATTGGGAAAATAGGTGTAGAGGGGAATATCCTTAAGAAGCAAGGAGTGCTGGATCTGACTGAATTTGAAGAGATAAAGAAACATCCGTCAATAGGAGCCAGGATCATAGCCTCTGTGGATTTTCTTCAGGAGATGATACCGGTGATCCTCTGTCATCATGAACGATTTGATGGAACAGGATTCCCGGAAAGGCTGAAAGGTGCAGGTATCCCGCTCAGTGCACGGGTAGTTGCAGTCGCTGATGCCGTCGATGCGATGCTATGTGACAGGCCCTATCGCTCGGCCCTGGCGTTGGAACATGTGAGGGAGGAACTTTCTCAGATGGGAGGCAGGCAGTTTGACCCTGAGATCGTCTCAGTAGTCCTTACCGGTGGACTTCTTGAATGTTACTCAGGGATATTTGATTATCAACATATAGGGGGTTGATCGAGGAATGAGGGGTGGGGAGTGTGGATAAGTAGGGGTGTTTTTGGGATGATTAATAAATAGGGGGGATTGGATGAAAAAGAGATTTGGTGTTATCTGTATAGGTCTTTTGATAGGTGTATCCCTTATTCTTTCTTTTCCATATGTGACGAATGCGGCTGAATTATCTAACAGTGGGTTGGAACAGGAGATAAAAGCATTAAAAAAGGAGATTCAGGATTTAAGAAAGGACGTAGAGGACCTGAAAACAAAGAGTGCGGCCAGACAGCCCGCCCCTGCTCAGGAGCCGCAGGAGGCGGTGGTCAGCATCAATGATGATCCTGTGAAGGGAAACAGCAATGCCCCAATTACCATCATAGAGTTCTCTGATTATCAGTGTCCGTTCTGCGGCCGGTTCTTTAAGAATACCCTGCCAGAGATAGACAGAGACTATATAAAGACTGGCAAGGTCAAATATGTATTCAGAGATTATCCTTTAGAATTCCATGCCCAGGCGCCAAAGGCGTCTGAGGCCGCTAATTGCGCAGGGGAACAAGGGAAGTACTGGGAGATGCATGACAAACTGTTCGAAAACCAGGGGGATCTCAAGGTAGAGAAACTAAAGCAGTACGCATCAGAGATTGGTATAGATATGAACTCCTTTGATGCCTGCCTTGATAGTAGCAAATATAAAGAAGAGATAGAGAAGGATGTTGATGCGGGGAAAAAGGCAGGGGTAAGCGGGACCCCCAGTTTCTTTATTGGTAAATCTCAGGAAAAGAGTAAAGAGATAACAGGAAAGAGGATTGTAGGCGCAAGGCCCTACGCTTCATTCAAGCAGATCATAGACCAGCTCCTTGCAGAGCAAGGCAAGTAGCCGCAGGCTTTAGCCTGCGGCAGAAGGCTCAAATAACGCCTCTACAAATTCCTTCGCATGAAAGTCCCTCAGGTCTTCGATGCTTTCCCCTACCCCGATCATCTTTACAGGGATCTTAAGCTCCTCCATAATGCTGAAGATGATCCCCCCCTTTGCCGTGCCATCTAATTTCGTCAATACGATCCCTGTAATACCGATGTCCCGGCTAAAGAATCGGGCCTGAACGAGGGAGTTTTGTCCTGCTGTAGCATCCAATACCAGTAAAATCTCATGTGGACTACCCGGGTGTTCCCGCTCAAGGACCCTCCGGATCTTCTTTAGCTCTTCCATAAGGTTTACCTTTGTATGGAGTCTTCCTGCCGTGTCTACAATAAGGATATCCGCCCCCCGTGCTTTCGCTGCGGCAAGGGCATCGAAAACAACGGCAGCAGGGTCTGCCCCGCCTGTATGCCGTATCACTGTTGCACCACTCCGCTCACCCCAGATTACAAGCTGCTCGATAGCCGCCGCCCTGAATGTATCTGCTGCGGCAATGACCACCTTCTTACCTTCCCGTCTTAATCGCTCAGACAATTTCCCTATAGTGGTTGTTTTTCCAGTACCATTTACTCCAACAATGACTACCACTGCAGGGCCTGCATCGGGGAGATTGAGCGCCCCTTCATGTTCCGTTAAGATGTTAATCATCCCCTCTTTTATTGCCTCTTTTACCGCGGCAGGGTCGTTCATCTTATCTTTCCTGATCTTATCGATCAGCTTTTCTGCCACCAAAACCCCTGTATCCGCAGAGATCAGGACCTCCTCTAACTCATCTAACAGGGCAGGGTCTACCTTTTTCCACCTTGAGAGAAGCGTATCGATATCTCCTATCAATTTACCCTTGGTCCGCAGCAGTTTATTGCTGAGTTTCGTAAAGAAGTTCATAAGACCTCACCCAAATATTTGAAATAAAAAAACAGTGATAATCATGACGAGGAGTGCCCCGAGTATGATCTCCCGGACAGTATGGACCCCCATAGCAACACGGCTATAAGCGACCATAAGGGCTAAGATAAAGGTCATCATAGAGATAAGGGCATTTTTAGTTAAGAATACGACGGCGGTGCTTATAGAGAATGAAACGGCTGAATGTCCGCTGGGGAGTCCTCCATAGAAGGGCCTTCCTGACTTACTATGGGCCTTGGTGAGCAGAACAGCAATAACCACAAGGATTATCGCAATTAATGTGAGATGTTCTGAGGCATTCTCCACAGAACGGATGACACCGGTAAATGGGTACCTTATGTAAGGGAACAAGATAAGGTATCCCGTGATCACAGCCCCTACAGAAACCAGAAAGACCGCCCCTGCCGCGATGTCCTTTGTAACCTTTGCCAGGTGGTGATATTCAGGGGATATAAGATCAACAAGGGTCTCTATGGCCGAGTTGAGCATTTCTGCTAACAGGACTAATAAAATAATAAAGGTTAGTATCAGGAACTCTATGCGTGTAACCCCGAGAAGAAGACTGATTAATATGACCAGTCCGGCGGCCCAGAGGTGGTATCTCATATGCCTCTGAGTCTTTGCGGCATAGAATATCCCTTCCATAGCAAGATTGGCGCTCTCAATAAAGTTCCTTGGCTTCATATTTTTGACAGTATAAAATTTTCCTTTTTTTTCATCCTTTGTGCTTCCAGGGGAGATCGTTCATGATCATATCCTATCAGGTGCAATATCCCATGTATGAGGAGGATCAGGAACTCACGCTCAGGGGAATGACCCTGCTCCCTTGCCTGACTGTGTGTCTTTTCCATGGATATGACGATATCTCCAAGCAGTCCTGGTTGTCTGCCCCCCTCCCCCTTACCCCCCTTGATTAACGGGGGGGTGGGGGGATTATTTTCATTCATGGGGAAGGCCAGCACGTCTGTGGGCCTATGAATCCCTCTATATCTTTTATTGAGTGCCTTTATCCTATGATTATTTACAATGAGAATGCTCAGATCCACATCATTAAGGTTACAAAGGGATAAGATGGCACTGGATTTATCCTTAATCAGCTCCTGACCAATTTTGAATTTTCTCTGTTGATTCCTGACCTCGATGCTCATAACCCCTTTGTCTTCTTTGCCCTTGGGGTCTTTGCTGTAAATATCTCATAGGCCTTTACAATATCCTGCACCAATTTGTGTCTCACGACATCCTTCTCTGTAAAGTAGACAAATCTTATCCCGTGTATGCCTGAGAGTATCCCCTGGATCTCTATAAGACCGGAGACCTTTTCCGAAGGGAGGTCGACCTGGGTAATATCCCCTGTAACGACGACTTTGGAGTTAAATCCCAATCTTGTTAGAAACATCTTCATTTGCTCTGAAGTGGCATTTTGTGCCTCATCCAGGATAATAAAGGAGTCATTCAGGGTCCGGCCGCGCATAAATGCAAGGGGGGCGATTTCTATATCTCCCCGTTCCAGGAGCCTATTGGCCTTGTCAGGCTCCATCATATCATAGAGGGCATCGTACAGAGGCCTTAAGTAAGGATTCACCTTCTCATACATATCCCCGGGGAGGAAACCTAATCTCTCTCCGGCCTCTACAGCCGGTCTGGCCAGTATGATGCGATTTACCTCTTTCTTTAGCAGTGCAGAAACCGCCATTCCCATGGCCAGATAGGTCTTTCCCGTCCCTGCGGGGCCTATTCCGATAACGATGTCATATTTTCTAATGGCCTTTATGTATTCTGCCTGGATGGGGGACTTTGGTAGTATAAGTTTTTTCTTAGAAGGTAGAGAGATTGCATCGTGGAATGCCTCCTCAAGGTTAAAACCTTCATCTCTGGTAGATTGTCTGATCAGGTATTCGACATCATCAGGCCGTATGGTATAGCCGTCTTCGATAAGGGCCCCAAGATCATAAATAACCTTCTCTCCAATCTTTACCCGCTGGTGAGGGCCTTCCAATATGACATCGTGACCTCTGGCAACGACTCCTATTCCCAAGGTCTCTTCTATGATCCTCAGGTTCGTGTCACTGCTTCCAAAGAGGGTATGTGGGTCTACTTTATCTTTAAGCCGTATCTTTACCGTCGTATTTCCCAATAAAATCTATTTCTCCTTTTCAGGAGAAATTATAACATATACAAAGTGAGAGGGGCAATGGCCCCACCCTTCACTGAATAGTTCCCTCTGATATTGCATTAGAGTTCCACTTCATGCTATATTGCCTTTGCTATGATACAGGCGATTATATTTGATTTTGATGGAGTTATTACAGACAGTGAGCCTGTGCACCTGAGGATGTTTCAGAAGGTCCTTGCAGACATGGGAATCTCTCTCAATGAGAAGGAGTATTACGAGATCTATCTTGGAATGGACGATAAAGGGTGCTTTACAACCGTGCTTCAGCCTCACGGTATTAAAACCTCCCCTGACCTTATTCAATCGTTGATACAGAAAAAGACGAAATATCTGATGGAATATATCAAGGACCATCTGTTTATATACCCAGGGGTTGTTGATTTTATCGAGGCGTCACGAAAACGATTTTCTCTCGCAATCGCCTCTGGCGCCCTGAGGCATGAGATAGAGTTTGTCCTCAACCACGCAGGGATTCGCTCTGCATTTGATGTGATCGTTAGTGCAGAGGAGGTCAGAGAAGGAAAACCGAGTCCCGAGTGTTTTAATACGGCCCTTGAGAGATTGAATAAGACCGGACCACAGCAGATGAAGGCAAATGAATGTCTGGTCATCGAGGACTCCATTGCTGGAATAGAGGCAGCCCGTGCAGCAGGGATGAAGTGCATTGCAGTAACCAATACCTATGGCCGTGAAAGGCTTACCATGGCGGATCGGGTGGTGAAGAGCTTGGAAGAGATAGATATAGGAAATTTGTTACAAGGGATTTAAGGGAGGGGATAACTATGAGATATAAAAATATTGAAGAATTGACTGAGTCACTTAAAAATGTTGTCGAGATCAAGGATGGACGGGTCAAGGTCACCCATGAGGCGGCAACCCGCGGTGCCTTGTTAGACAGGCTGTTATTTAATGCAATCTTCAACGAGGATACTGAGATTTCAGGTAAGGCCCGGTGGCTCATCAAGACGATTGCCTATGAGCTTGGCGTAAGGTCTGCCTCGATACGGGGATTGTATGACGCCATGGGGCGGGGTGAGGTGAGCGGCTTTACCGTCCCTGCCATCAATATCCGGGGGCTCAGTTACGAGGTGGCGAGGGCAGTGGTCAGAGCGGCAAAGAAGAACAATAACGGGGCGTTCATATTTGAGATCGCAAGGTCTGAGATAGGATATACAGGACAGTCACCCGCGGAGTATGCCATCATCATGATTGCAGCGGCCGTACGCGAAGGATACCGGGGGCCGCTATTTATACAGGGGGACCACTTCCAGGCGAATGCAAAAAAGTACCAGCAGGACCCCGATAAGGAGGTTACGTCCCTGAAGAAGCTCATACAGGAGGCGATCCAGGCCGGATTCTATAACATTGATATAGACACATCGACTCTGGTTGACCTGTCAAAACCGGATCTGAAAGAACAGCAACGACTTAACTTCGAGCTTGCTGCGGAACTTACTGCATATATCAGGCAACTCGAACCCAAAGGGGTTACCATCTCCGTGGGTGGAGAGATCGGTGAGGTAGGAGGGAAGAACAGTACGGTAGATGATCTGAGGGTATTTATGGATGGTTATCTGCAGACCCTTGCGGGCAAGGGCAGGTCTTTGAAGGGGATCAGCAAGATCAGCGTGCAGACAGGGACAACGCATGGAGGAGTGCCGTTGCCGGATGGGACTATTGCAAAGGTGAAACTGGACTTTGATACACTGGAGAAGATATCGGATGCGGCAAGAAAGGAATATGGCCTGGCAGGTGCCGTCCAGCATGGGGCGTCAACCCTTCCGGATGATGCCTTCCACAGATTTCCTGAGACACGGACAGCAGAGGTACATCTGGCCACCGGCTTCCAGAACATGACTTATGACAGCAAGGCATTTCCTGCTAATTTTAGGGAAGAGATTTACAATTACCTCAGAGAAAAGTGTGCAGAAGAGAAGAAGGCTGGCGAATCGGATGAGCAGTTTATATACAAGACCCGTAAAAAGGGATTCGGGCCATTTAAGGAGAGATTCTGGACACTCCCTGAATCCGTAAAAAAGACCATAGGAGAGGAGCTCGAAACCAAGTTCGATTTCCTCTTTAAGAAACTAAGCGTCGGAAACACTTATGATATAGTCACAAAGTATGTAAAGCCTGCTGAAGATTATCCAGGATTATAGGCTTTTTTCCAAAATATACTATGCCGTCTCCACCCTGTTTCTGCCCTTGTTTTTTGCACGGTAAAGGGCATTATCAGCCCTTATCATGAAGCTATCCATCGTATCTTCCTCACAAAACCTTGTAACGCCAATACTTATTGTTACAACCCCTATCCCTTCAAAGTGATAATTTCCTGCACCTGTCCTTATCCTTTCTGCAAGCTTTGTAGCCTGATCTAAGTCTGTTTCCGGGGTTAGTATCAAAAATTCCTCTCCACCCCACCTGCAAAAATAATCAGTCTCCCGGAGGTTTTCTTTAATCAGCTTAACTAAACTGCTTAACACATAGTCACCTGCAATATGCCCATAAGTGTCGTTTATCTTCTTGAAGTGGTCTATATCAAACATGATTATAGAGAATGGTATCTTATATCTCTTTCCCCTGTTTATCTCCATCTTCAGGAATTCTTCCATCTTCCGTCTATTGAATATCCCTGTCATAGGGTCAGTCGTGGATAGTGTGCGTAGTTTTTCCTCCATCCTATTTCTATCTGTAATATCCCTGATAATACCCGTAAAGAATATTTCTTCCCCCCTTCTCCAAAAGGAGACAGTAAGTTCAATAGAGAATTCACTGCCATCTTTTCTTATACCATGAACTTCATGACTTACATCAGGCTTTGCAGGTTTGCCTGTCAGGCGCGCCCTCTCCAACCCTGTTTGATGGGCCTCTCTATACCTTTCAGGTATTAGTATATTAAGCGATTTGCCAAGTACTTCCCCTTCGGTATAACCAAAGATTCTCTGGGCGCTATTATTCCATAAAATAATGTTGCCACGGGTATCAGCGAGGACAATTGCATCAACGGCTGTCTTCACAATAAAACGGAATTTCTCTTCGTTTTCCCGTATTAACTTTTCTGCCTTCTCGTGATCTATTAACATTTTATTAAAACTGGCAGATAATTCTCCTATCTCGTCTTTTGATTTAATTTCTAATTCTACATCCTGACCCCCTTTGCCAAACTCAATCACTGCATTCCTTAGTTTCTTTAGTGGTTTTGTTATTGAATATGCGAATAATAAAACACCCAAAATAGACAAACCTGCCAGCGGTAATAAGATAGCTATCAACTTATTTCTTAGTTCCATAGCAGGGGCAAAGGCTATTCTTGTTGGTATATGCATGACTAATGTCCAGCCATTCCCCTGATAGTCCAGATACCCCTTCTGTTCATGGGCAAAGACAAAGATATCTTCTTCTTTCTCTTTTCCGAGACGCTGGTAATGGCTTCTCATACTGCCAACTCCTTCACTTGACATAGCCCTTTTTACAATCTCAAATTCAGCCAGGCTATCCTTTAATATCCCCTTTTCATTGTAATTTGAATAAAGCAGTAATCCATTTTTATCAACTAAATCTATTTCTATACCCACCCCATGGATATTTGCCTTGCCCACGATATCATGTAACGTAGCAAGAGGCATTCTCGATACAACAACTCCAAAGATCTTTCCATCTCTGTCCTTGACTGGAGCCGCAAAATAGATAACAGGAATTTTCAGTTCTTCTGCAAATCTGATATCAGATGCAGCACTGATAATCCCTTTATCAATTGTATCTATTGACCATTGGACCACTTCATGCTGTCTTCCTATATGTAGCCCGTCTGTATCTGCAATCCTTATTCTGTTTAAATCAAAAAAGGATAGCGATGCATAGACTTTGTACTGATTTTTATATTCTGTTAATATTCCAGCAATCTGTTCTGGAGTAGAACCCCTTGATCTGATTATTGAATCGTTTGCCAAAACCTTTATATTTGAGAATCTCTCAAATAAAGCCCTGTCAATTTTATCCATTGTAGTCAATGCCATACTCTCCAATCTTTTTGTTATCTGTGTTTCCAATATGTTAATACTGGATTCATAGACGACATAAGAAACAGAGACGTCAATAACTATTACAATGCTTAACAGTAATAATGCCAGCTTTATCTTAAAGCTCATCTTTCCCCTTTCTTATATGCACGGCAGGAATTTGCTTTTATTGAGCAAGGATAACGAAATGAGATTGTTCTGTCATCAAAAATTTGAGTACTAACTGTGTCTTAGCAAGTTCCCTAAGGATACTCTTAGTGAATTTAGAGGAGTACGATCAGAGTCATGATGGTAAGCAGTATGGCACCACCATAGCATAAAAGGGGAAGTACGCGATCCAGCCATTCTATCCGGAGATCTTCGAGGGTCAGGCGGATCCGGTGGGCCGCATGAAAGAGCGGGGGGACGATCAGCAGGAATAGATAGATTTTTACTATGGGGGAATGGAGGAATACAACCAGCCTCTCATAATGGAGCAGTTCCGAAGAGACCCATCCCAAAGGGATGGCCACTCCCTGGATAAAGATATGCACAGGGAAGAGAAAGGCTGCCATAGTCCCTCCTAAGCCAAACAGCGACCACCAGAGGGGTTCCAGGGCATTAATCCGTTTGATAAGACTCATGGGCTATCCTCTCACGATAAAATAATATACATCACACCCAGGGAGATGACGATCCAGATCACATAGTTCAATGCCGTCACTGCCGCGGGGGATAGGGCCCCGCTTCCTTCCCTTCCAAAGATGCGTCCGGAAATCCGGAACCAGGTCACCGTATGATACAGGACAAACAGCCCCATTACGACGTGCAGCAGGATCATCCAGCCTGACTGGGATCCCGCAACCCAGGCCGCATAACTCTCCGGTCCCTGCGATACGGCATAAACCAGCGATAGCAGGCATAGGGCATACAGGGCAACAAAGACGCTGCTCAGCTCACGTAACATAAAGAGGACATAAGAGCTTTTTTTCAACCACCATGTGTTTGGTATGGAACGCCTGTAAGTCTTTGTCACCTCTGCTGAAGGGATATTCATCACTCCCCCCGTCCTGTTAACTTTGAAAAAAACCAGCTTATTGCTGAATCCACCTTTGTCCTTTGAATTGCAGCCGAGGGATCTACATGTTTCGGGCAAACCTCTGTACAATCTCCAACCACGGTACACTTCCAGACCCCTGCCTCATTAGCCAGAACCTTTCTTCTCTCCTCTTTCCCTTCGTCCCTCGAATCATTATTATACCGGTACCCCAGGGCAATGACCGCAGGGCCAATGAATTCAGGATGGAGTCCGTAAACCGGGCACGCGGCATAACAGAGGGTACAGTTGATACAGAGACTCTGCTGTCTGTAAACGGTCATCTGGGCTGGCGTCTGCAGATATTCACTGGAGACATCTACTTCGTCCTTTTTGTTTTTCCGGATAATCCAGGGTTTGATGGATGTGAGTTTTGCCATAAAGTCCGAAATGTCAACCACCAGGTCTCTGACAACCGGGAAGTTCGCCAGAGGCTCAAGGCTGATCTCCCCTGGATAGAATTCGTTGAGATAGGTGGAGCATGTTAGACGCGGAGTTCCGTTGACCATCATCCCGCAACTCCCGCAGACCGCCATCCGGCATGACCACCGGTATGAGATGGAACCGTCCAGTTCGGCCTTGATATGGTTCAAGGCATCCAGGATACTCCAATCGTTATGGTAGGGGATGGTATAAGTTTGTGTAGTATACTCCCCATCCTTATCCGGGTTATAACGCGACAGGGTCAGTTTAATTTCATCGGCCATTAATACTTCCGCTCCTCAGGCTTCCATTTGGTAAACGTCACCGGCAGGGTCTCCCGTCTGGGTCCATCCGGGCTCTGGAAGGTCAGGGAGTGATGAAGGAATTGTTCATCATCCCGTTTTGGAAAATCCTTCCTGGCATGTCCGCCGCGGGATTCCTTCCGGATCATGGCACACATCGCAACCACGTGGGCCACCTCCAGCATGTTGTCAAGTTCCATGGCCCCGATCAATTCGGTATTGAACACCTTGCTCTGTTGAGTCAGCCGGATTCTGTTGAACCGGTCTTTGAGGCGCTGTATTATCTGTATTGCCTCCTGAAGGCCCTCTTCTCTCCGGTAAATCCCCACCTTCTCATCCATGGTCTTACGAAGTTCTGACAGGATAGCACCTACACGCTCGGTCCCATTTTCTGTCCGGATATACCGTTTCTGAATAAAATCCATCTTTTCTTTGGCTAATGCCTGCAGCCTTTCGGAGGGGCAAGGCTTTGCGCTGGATGCATACTCGACCGCAGTCCTTCCTGCCCTTGCTCCGAAGACAAGGAGTTCGGTGAGGGAATTGGATCCCAGGCGATTGGCGCCATGGATGCTTACGCAGGCCGCCTCACCAGCCGCCAGAAGTCCTGCAATAGGGGTCTTGCCATCCTTGTCTGTATGGACCCCCCCCATGGTATAGTGCATGGTCGGGCGGATAGGGATCGGTTCATAAACAGGATCCATCCCTGCAAAGTCAAGGCATAACTCCCGGACCATCGGAAGCTTTTCCATAATCTTGGGTTCACCGAGATGCCTTAAGTCCAGATGGACATAGGACCCATAGGGTCCTTCAAATCCCCTTTTAGCGGCGATCTCTTCCATAATAGAGCGGGAGACAATGTCCCGGGGGGCCAGCTCCATCTTGGTCGGGGCATAATTCTCCATGAACCGTTTTCCTTCCTTATTGAAAAGATATCCCCCTTCACCGCGGGAGGCCTCTGTGATCAGGATCCCTGTCCTGAGAAGTCCTGAAGGATGAAACTGTATGAACTCCATATCCTTGAGCGGCGCCCCTGAACGATAGGCTAAGGCTGCACCGTCCCCGGTTAAAATTCCTGCGTTACTGGTGAAGGCATAGATCCTCCCGACCCCTCCTGTACAGAGAATAACGGTCCTGGCAGCAAGAATAGAGAATGTCCCGCGGCGGGTATCTATGGCCAATACCCCGGCGATCTTTCCGTCATCCACTAAGAGGGCGGAGACGTGCCATTCGTCATATCGCATGAGGGAATCATATTTTAGTGAGGTTTGAAACAGGGCATGGAGGAGATGAAACCCTGTCTTGTCCGACGCGTGCAGGGTTCGTTTGCGGCTCATTCCCCCAAACCAGCGGGCAGCGATACGTCCATCCTCTTCCCGGTTCCAGGGGCATCCCCAGCGCTCTATCTGAATAACCTCTTTTGTGGCATCACGGACAAAGGCCTCCACGGCATCCTGGTCAGCGAGAAAGTCGCTCCCCTTGATGGTGTCATAGGCATGGAGGTCATGGTTATCATCCTCTTTCAGAACCGCAGCGCTTCCCCCTTCTGCGGCTACGGTATGACTCCGCATGGGGTAGACCTTGGAGACAATCGCGGTCTTCAGAGAAGGGTTGGACTGGCTGATGGCAATCGCCGCCCGAAGTCCGGCCCCTCCGCCACCCACGATCAGGATGTCATGAGATAAGATTTCCATAGGGGTCTACATCATATAATTTGAGGATTTATCCTGTCAAGATTTTTTTTGCAGTTACGCGTTACCTGTTTCTTTGCCATCTTAGATTAGGTTTCTTTACAGCCTGGGCCTCGTCGAGTCTTTTTACGTTCCTGGTATGAGGGGCATTTTTTACGATATCCGGATTGGCCTCAACCTCTCCGGCAATGGAAATCATGGCCTCGCAAAATTTGTCGAGGGTCTCTTTGGCCTCTGTCTCAGTCGGTTCTATCATGATGGCCTCATCGATGATAAGAGGAAAATTTACGGTTGGCGGGTGAAAGCCATAATCCTGAAGCCTTTTTGCGATGTCCCATGCATGGACACCCTTTGCCTTCTGATATTTCGCAGAGAAGACACACTCATGCATGCATAGAGTATGATTGGGGATATAATAGTGATCTTTCAGACGTTTCTTGATATAGTTGGCATTGAGTATCGCATTTTGGCTGGCCTCTTTCAGCCCGCTTGCCCCCATCCTTCTAATATAGGTGTAGGCCCTGACAAGGATACCAAAGTTGCCATAGAATCCATGGACACTTCCGATACTCTGTGGCCTGTTATAGTCTAAGAAGTACCTGTCCCCTGTCTTCTCTATTGTAGGGACAGGGATAAAGGGGGCAAGCCTTTCTACGACCCCTATAGGACCTGCGCCAGGGCCTCCTCCTCCATGCGGGGTTGAAAAGGTCTTGTGCAGGTTGAAATGCACCACATCAAACCCCATATCCCCAGGCCTTGCGATTCCAAGCAAGGCATTCAGGTTTGCGCCATCCATATAGAGGAGCGCCCCTGCATCATGGATTAATCTGGAGATCTCTAATATATCCTTTTCAAACAGGCCGAGGGTATTGGGATTCGTCAGCATAACAGCTGCACAGTCTGTATCCAGGGCCCTTTTTAACTCATCCAAATCTACAAGCCCCTCTTTGCTCGATTTTATGACAACAATCTCATAGCCGGCCAGAGCGGCGCTTGCAGGGTTTGTCCCATGAGCGGAATCCGGGATGATCACCTTTTTCCTCGGATTACCCTGGGACTCATGATAGGCCCTCATGACAAGGAGACCTGCAAGCTCTCCATGCGCCCCTGCCACAGGTTGAAGAGACACCCTGTTTACTCCCCCGATCTCTTTTAAGTATCCCTCCAGCTCATACATCAGTCTTAAGGCCCCCTGGGAGAGATGTTCCGGTTGAAGGGGGTGCGAGGATAGAAAACCCGGCATCCTTGCGGCCTCCTCATTTACCTTTGGGTTGTACTTCATGGTGCAGGAGCCGAGGGGATAGAATCCCAGGTCTACTCCATAATTTAACTGAGAGAGTCTCGTGAAATGTCTTATGAGCTCTATCTCGCTCACCTCAGGGAGATTAAGGTCCCCCTCCTTTAAGAACTGAGGGGGTAATAAACTTTGCAGATCTGTTTCCGGGACATCCAGATCCGGGAGGGAATAACTCCGGCGGCC
>JAHFEQ010000016.1:0-1274 GCA_023248395.1 Nitrospirota bacterium | reverse complement strand
TGTCTATCTCCTGACGGGTGCGTTTCTCTGTGACGCAGAAGAGGATGTGATTCGCAAGGTCCGGGTAATAGGCCCCGATGTCTAATCCCCCTAATATCTTCTCAGAATTCAACCTCTCCTGAATGAGACCCGGGGATACGGGAGTCTTTACCACAAACTCCTTAAATGTTGGGGAAGAAAAGGGGGTGGAATAACCCTTTAGCCCTCCTATCTTCTGTTTGGCATAGGCCGTCTTCTGTAAGCAGAGCCTTGCCACTTCCCTGAGTCCTTCTTTACCCATGGCGGCCATGTATACGGTAGCGGCAAGGGCCACCAAGGCCTCGTTCGTGCATATATTGGACGTTGCGCGCTCCCTCTTGATATGCTGCTCCCTTGTCTGGAAGGTCAGACAATATCCAACCTTCCCCTCTGTGTCTGTCGTGGCGCCGACAAGCCTTCCTGGCATCTTGCGGACATGCTCCATCTTTGTTGCAAAGAAGCCGAGATAGGGCCCGCCAAAATTGAGCGGGATACCCAGAGATTGACCTTCACCCACCACGATATCTGCCCCCAATTCTCCGGGTGACTTTAAAAGGCCGAGCGCTATAGGGTCGGTCACAACAATCGCGGCTGCTCTATGCCGGTGTGTCAGATCGATGATGGTATAGATATCCTCGACACAGCCAAAGAAGTTTGGATACTGGATTATCACTGCCGCTGTCTTATCCGAAATGCACCGGGAAAGGTTCCCGATATGGCATGTTCCATTTGTCTGCCCTATTGTCGTTACAGGGAATTTAAGCCCCCTCAGATAGGTGTTTAAGACCTGTCTATATCTGGGATTGACTGTCGAAGAGACGATGATCTCTTCCCCCTTCGTGATCCGTGTTGACATCAGGGCTGCCTCTGCAGTCGCAGAGGCACCGTCATACATGGATGCGTTTGCGATCTCCATCCCCGTAAGCTCACAGATCATTGTCTGGTATTCATAGATGGTCTGGAGAACTCCCTGACTCATCTCTGCCTGATATGGGGTGTATGCGGTATAGAACTCTGAACGGGACACTATGTGAGGGATAACGCTCGGTATAAAATGGTCGTATGCGCCAGCGCCTAAGAAGGATATATAATCCCCGGCATTGGCATTCAGGCGGCTAAGGATCTTTGTCTCTCTGAGGAGTTCAAGCTCAGACAGGGGTTCAGGGAGATTAAGCCCCCTTTTCAGCCTGACATTGGCAGGGACATTACTAAAAAGGTCCTCAACCGAAGAGACCCCGATCAGTTTGAGCATCTCC
>JAHFEQ010000066.1:9918-11080 GCA_023248395.1 Nitrospirota bacterium | reverse complement strand
CCCCAGTGAATTGAGGCAATTACAATATCTCCCTGTTGTTTCACTTCCTGGATTTTCTCTTTAATATGCCGGACTGTTTTATCTGATAGATCTTCTAACAGATTTACGCCGGGCCTGTCATTCGAAGCGGCCCATCCGGAAGGAATTCCGCTGGTTTCGGATCCATAGGAGAATACAATCACTCTTCCTTTCCCCATTACTTCTATCACTGCCGGAGTTTCTGCCTCTTGAAGATTCTGACCGGCCCCCGCCGTTTTTACTTTAGCCTTCTTCAATGTCTCCAAGGTCTCTGTGAGACCTGAATACCCCCAATCCAGAACATGGTTATTGGCAAGGGAACTAAAATCTATCCTGGCTGCTGTTATAGAGGGGATATTTTCCGGGTGAATCCTGTAATGGATATCTTTCCTTTTCCAATAATCGTTACTCTTTGTAATACTGGTCTCTAAATTAATAATCCTCACATCCGGTGCAACCCGTTCCAATTCTCCGAGAGCGTCTCCCCATATATAAGAAAAGCTGACAGGTTGCTGAATCGGTCCGTTTGCCTCCTCAGCAAGTTCTACATATCTTCTGGCGCTTTTCACGTATGGCTCATGGATAAGAGGATCACCGGGATGCGGCAATATCTGATCAATACCTCTCCCGATCATGATATCACCACACAGGAAGAGGGTGACTTGGTTAGGATTTTTCTGCGTTTTTTGAGAACCCTCCTGGCTGCGTTCTGCCACGAAAGCAGAAAAGAATAAACCTGTCAGACCGAAAAGAAACAGCCTGCGCAACATAGAAGTACCTCTTTTTACTTTTCCTTGACCTAGGGTCAATTTACAGATACAATCCTCCCATACTGTACCTCACCCGGCAGGATTAAATCAAATCAGAATTTCTGGTAATCATTCATGGGCGATTTAATAGATTTCCTCGGAGATGACCCGGATACCAAGAGTATCCTGCTGTATATGGAAGGCATGGGGAGCGCGAAGAAATTCATGAGCGCGGCGCGGGGGTTTGCGAGGAATAAACCAATCATCGTTTTAAAGCCGGGCAGATTTGCTGAAAGCGCTAAGGCTGCATTGTCTCACACCGGGGCAATGGCAGGGGATGACCAGGTATATGATGCCGCCGAGGTCCTGCATTCGAGGAATCTTCCAAAAGGTCC
>JAHFEQ010000066.1:0-9818 GCA_023248395.1 Nitrospirota bacterium | reverse complement strand
AGCCGGGCAGATTTGCTGAAAGCGCTAAGGCTGCATTGTCTCACACCGGGGCAATGGCAGGGGATGACCAGGTATATGATGCCGCCGAGGTCCTGCATTCGAGGAATCTTCCAAAAGGTCCCGGGATAGCGATTGTCACGAATGCCGGGGGTGCAGCCGTTATTGCTACGGATTCAGTCATAGAATTAGGAGGCAGGCTCGCAAGCCTCTCTGAGGAAAGCTTAAAGACACTGGATGCACAACTCCCCAAACATTGGAGTAAGGGAAACCCTGTCGATGTCCTGGGAGATGCAGATATTGATCGATATCTGACAGCCATTAACACCTGCTTAAACGACCGTGAAGTACATGGCGTTATCATTATTTATACACCACAGGGTGCTACACGACCAGGCGAGCTCGCAAAGGCTATCGCCGGGATTGCCCAAAAGGCCTTTAAACCGATCATCACCGTATGGATGGGCGGCAGGGAAGTTGAAGGTGCAAGAGAGATTTTTCAAAGGCCTATAAGATGATTCAGGGATACAGGGGCAGACCTCCTGCGGATCTAAAACAATTAGAGCAGATTCTATCAAGCTTTTCAAATCTGATCGTTGATTTTCCAGAGATCGCTGAGATCGATATTAACCCACTCGCCCTGTCCGATGGAAAGGCCTATGCACTGGATGCAAGGATTGTCATGGATAGAAGTGCGCTGGAACCCGCGTCTCCATCGTCTCCATATCCACACCTCGTGATTACACCCTATCCAATGAGATATGTGATCCCCTGGAGATTATCCGATGGAACCGAGGTCATCTTAAGGCCGATAAGACCGGAAGACGAACCCCTGGCAAAGGAGATGCGCGCCACCTTGTCAGAGGATACTCTGAGGGGGAGATTCTTTCAGGTTGTTAAGAAGATCACCCATGAGATGCTTATCAGATTATGTAATATAGATTATGACCGGGAGATGGCAATCGTCGCAGAATTCAGGGAAGGGGAAAAGAAGAGAATTATTGCCATTGGCAGGGTAATTATCGAACCGGATTTCAGGAGTAGTGAGTTTGCCGTTGTGGTGCATGATGACTTTCAGGTGAAGGGCTTAGGATATAAACTTGTGGATATGCTCATCGGTATCGCTCACGAAAAATGATTTTCTCCTAATCACTCCATTTCCTCTTTCCTTCCTCACGGTAGAGCATCTCATGGGCCTCTATTAACAGGGCAGGTATATTAAGCCTCTCAGGACAGCGGGGCAGGCACTCATTGCACTTTGTACAATATACCGCCTTTCTCCCCCCAAACCAGTGGTCGGCGTTCTCAAACATCTTGTACCGATATCTGCCGAACTCAATCATGTCAAAGGCGATGGCAAGGTTCCTCAGTCTCAGCACCTCAGGGATATTGATCTGCTCAGGACAGGGGAGGCATTGATGACAGAGGGTACAGAGGGTGTTGCCGAGTTTTCCATACTGACTGTCAAGTCTTGCCATAATCTTCCGCTCTTCCTCTGTGAGCGGACCTTCGATCTCCAGGGCCTTTAGATGTGGCGAAAACTCATCCGGATGTGCAGCGCCTACCGTCACAGTCGTCACCTCCGGATGAGAGAGGAGAAACCGGTGATTCATCGTAATCGGATGATAGGGGCTCGTAAGCTCCCTTAGATATTGCAGAGATTGATGGAGCTGTCCCCCTTTGTCTGTAGGGGATATGATCAGGACCCCCATGTCAAGCTCCGCTGCCCTCTTGAGTACCGGGAGATTTCGCTGATTGAAATAGTAGTAATGGACATTAACAGACTCAAACTCGCCCGTCTCAATAACCTGGAGGATGATCTCAAGATGACCATGAGATGAAAAGCCAATGTGTCTGATCAGACCTTCTGATATGGCTTGTTGCACTGCCTCAAGGGCCCCACCCTTTTTAAATGTCCAATCAACCTGCTCCTCTTTATTAATACCGTGTATATCAAAGTTATCGAGATAATCAACCTGGAGCCGGGCCAGAGACTCTTCTATATATTTCCTGAAATTCCCGTAATGTTTGGGGGTAATCTTTGTGGTAAGAATAAAACTTGAACGGTCAAAACCTTTCAGGGCCCTACCCAGGATTTCCTCACTATTTCCATAACCACGGGCCGTCTCATAGTGATTTATCCCGAGCTCCATTGCCCTGTGAACCGTCGCAGCGGCCTGCTCCTCCGGGACATCCGGCATTTGCATGGCGCCCAAGGTAAGCAGCGAGAGCCTAAGCCCTGTCTTTCCAAATCTCCTCTGCCGGATATGAGGCCTCCTTGAAGGGGAATACAGGCGAGCCAATCGTCATACCAACCCTTTTCATAAATTTCAGTCTCCGCCGGAGACGTTTCGCCATGGCAAGGTTTTTTCTCCCTGTCGGGTCTTCCTTAATGCACATGGCCTTTTCATGGTGACACAGGATATCTGTCACCGCACTCAATGCCCTCTGGTAGTATACCTCGACATCCTCCTTATGCAGGACCCACTTTGAATAGGAGGACAGCCTGTTGATCATATTGTGCCAGTGCTCCATCCGGTGGATCAGGATGACATTGTTAAAGATGGCTCTATTGGTATTAAATGATAGCCATGTGTCCTCCAGGACCTTCTCAAGGAGAGGGTCATTATCCTTGTGAACATCCTTCATGATCTCGTAAGGGAGATTCCAAACAACCCTATCCGCAAGGGCATCAAACCGCATCTCCCAGTAGACATGCCGCAGCAGACGAGTGGAGTAGGCTGTCACCATCTTCTCAGGGACAAAGTAATTGTGGGCAATGGTATCCGCCGCCAGGTGGCTCAAATATCCATAGGCAAAGGCCCTCTGAGACGGGTTGTCTGCCCTCTTTAGAACTTGAAAACCTACTCGCCAGTTATGACAATGATTCAGCGCCCTGCTAAACCTTTTCCCCACAACGATGTCGGCACTGATGCAGCCGTAGAGATAATCATAAGGATAGGTCTCTATAAGAGACTTGACAGGAACGACAAGCAGCGAAGAATTATTCAGGATATGCCAGCCAAGTTGAAGGTGAGTGGCAGGCCCCCAGGCGAATGCATGATCAGGCCAGAAGAGCAAAAGGAGAAATACAAAAAAAGGTGAAATTATTAACATGATTACATAACCTTATCTTTTCAAGCGTATTTTACATGTTAACCCCTTTTGTATCGTTTGTAAAGTTACAGTCTGTCCAGCCTCTGTTTCCGCCTCCGGGCCGCTTTTGAAAGTTTTCGCGGGTTGCCCTTCTTTCTCGTTGTAAGTGTCTGCTGTTCAATATCTTCATCCTTATCTATTTCCGGGCCTATTCGGCTATCCAATTGGAGTTTTGGGATGAACTCCTCTGAAGGTATAGCGGTATGGCCAGAGCTTTCTGCAAAGGAGGCAACCTCCTTGTCTGATGTAATGACGGTATACTCTTCATCATGCTCCTTCACCATCCTCTTGATAATATCATCCGCCTTCTCCCCGAGTCTCGAGAAGGTAATGTTAATCCCCAGGGTACGCTCATGGCTCTCGGTGATCCATCCCCCCTTTTCCCCGTCAAAGACTACCGTGATACTATGACCCTTCTGCGCCCTGTACTCGCTGAGCCTGCGAATAAACCTCTCCCGCTGCGGTTCAAGGTTCCCGCTGATCCCTTCCATCTTGGCAATCAGATTATATCCGTCTATCAGGATGTGTGCCATTACTTCTTGGGTCTCTCAATCAATTTGATTTCGTATTTATCCGGGGCTTCAATAAAAAAGAGGTGTGAAGTAATTTTTTAATCATGCTGGAAATATATACGTTATCAGAAAGAATGTAAAGGGTGGAAATCAATTAAGGAGTAAGCTATTATAGCTTTCATGAAACCTGTCTTAGAAATAGCAAAGTCTATTGACCTTACATCCGAAGACGTAGAGCTTTTCGGGTCCTATATCGCCAAGATAACACCCTCAGGGCTTGAGAAGAGATTTTCCCCAAGACGAGGGAAGTATGTTGTGATCACAGCCATCACACCCACAAGCCAGGGAGAGGGGAAGACCACAGTGGCCATCGGGCTCGGTATGGCTATATGGCGTCTCGGAAGAAAGGGTGTTGTTACGTTGAGACAGCCATCCTTAGGACCGCTCTTTGGCATGAAAGGTGGCGGCGCAGGTGGCGGAGCGGCCATGCTGCTGCCCCGTGAGACCATCAATCTTGCCCTGACAGGGGATAACTACAGGGTCACTGCCGCCCATAATCTCCTGAGTTCATTCATCGACAATCACATATACCGTAACAGCCCTATTGGCATTAATCCTGATGTCCTCTTCTGGCCAAGGGCTGTGGACATCAATGACCGCGCCCTGCGGGAAATTATCGTGGGCGCGAAAGAAAAGGGGGAAGGATTCCCTCACCCTGGAAGATTTGTCCTGACAGAGGCATCCGAAGTCATGGCCATACTATCTCTATCTTCTTCGCTGAAGGATATGCGGACACGTCTTGGTCAGATTGTAGTTGCCCTCAACAAGAGGGGTCAGCCTGTCCCGGCAGAGGATATCAGGTGTGCGGGGGCTATGGCCGTTATCCTGCGGGATGCCCTGAGGCCAAATCTCATTCAGACATCCGAGGGGACACCTGCACTTGTGCATACGGGCCCTTTTGCGAACATAGCCCCCGGGGTTAGCTCTCTAATCGCAGATCAGCTTGCATTATCGCTCTCCGATTATGTGGTTACCGAGGCTGGTTTTGGTGCAGACCTCGGTTTTGAAAAGCTCGTCGACATAAAGTGCCGTATGAGTGGGTTATACCCTGATTGTGCAGTCCTGGTATGTACTGTGAAAAGCCTTAAGGCGCATGGCGGAAATCCGGATGGTGGGATAAATGAGATAGATCGCGGCATGGAACATCTCATAAAACAGATAGAGAATGTTCAATATTTCAATGTACCTGTTGTCGTGGCCATCAACAGCCATGATGGAGATTCCGTCGATGAGATAAACTATCTGAGAGTAGGTATTGAGACACTGAGGATACCTGCAGTGTCTGTAACCCCCTGGGGAGATGGCGGAGCGGGGTTGATCGAGTTAGGAGAGGTTGTGGAAGAGTTGAGCAAAAAATATCCATCCCCGCGCTTCCTGTATGATTTGAACCTGCCTGTTGAGGATAAGATCAAAAAGATTGCGGCAACCATGTACGGGGCTAAGGATGTTGAATTCTCTGAGACAGCACTGGATAAGATACGGCTTATAAATAACCTCGGATTCAGTCATCTCCCCGTATGTATGGCAAAGACCCACCGCTCCCTATCTCATGACTCTAAACTGCCCGGCAGACCCAGAGACTTTATTCTCCCTGTTGATGATATCCAAATCGCCGCAGGCGCAGGATTCATATATCCCTTATGCGGTAAGATATATCCCCTCCCAGGGCTTCCAGCAAAACCCTTAGGAGAGGAGATGGATATAGATACAGTGACGTGGGAGATCAGGGGATTGTAGTTGCTATCCGTGCATTAAAAGGTTATGGTATATTTATAAAGGAGGGAATCTTGTTCCGTAAGAGTATTTACACAAAACTCTTCATCCTCTTTTCCTTAATAGGGATTATTCCTCTGATCATCGGGAGCTTTTACTTCTATGCCAACAACCGCAAAGCCCTCCTGAACGAAGTTCTTAGAGAGCAGGATGTCGAATCAAATAGCGGGAGGAGAAACATCGTGATCCTCTTTGTTGAATCCGGGATAAATCTCCTCGCTACTACCCAAAATGCGGCCTTTATACGTTATTTCGAGGAACCTCATGAAAGGCCTGTCTACAGGCAAGAACAGGAAGAGGCCCTGCGCCAGCTCCTAACTTTCCTCCCCGGGACCATAGAATTAGGCGCCTTTTCGGATATGAAGGGAAATGTGGTGACCCTAGTCTCAGAAGGGAACTCGTTAGATTTAAAGAACGGGGGTTGGAATATCTCAGATCTCCCTTTTTTCAGACCGGCAAAGTCTCTTCAAAAGGGAGAAGTCTACAATGGCCTCCCTGTATTTCCTCCGAAAACACGGAAGTGGGTCATCCCTGTAGCAACCCTTATCTTTGACCGGAAGGGGACACCACGCGGCATCTTATTTGTCCGGATATATCTGGAGAGTATCGCACGGTTTATTAAAGGCGTGGCGCATCCTGAGGATATCGTGTTTATTGTGGACCATGAAGGTCGTCTGATAGCCCATAACAGGAAAGAGATCAGCGAGTCCTTGCCCCTGATCCTTCCTTCAGAGACCCACCCATCCTATCAATACGCCATTCAACGGATGATGTCCGGAGAGGATGGAAATATGCAGATTTCCTATGATAGAAAACCCTACTACATTACTTATAAAAATATCCCGGTAGATAATGGCAACCAAAATAGATGGAGCATCGGGGTGATGACACCTGAAGAGGTAATCTATGCAGAAGTATCTGTCCAAAAATATATCTTCTTTGTCCTGTCTGCTTCATCTCTCCTCCTGGTCATTGCCGGAGTGATCGGGTGGAAGATTACACGTCCTATCAAGGAATTTACTGCGATCACGGTAGCTATGCAGAAGGGAGACCTTGCCCGCCGTGTCCACCTTAAGAGAGAGGATGAGATCGGGCAGCTTGCCGGTTTCTTTAATGAGATGGCGGCCTCGATACAGTCCTCCCACGAAGAACTCACAAGATTATCAATCACAGATGGTCTTACCGGCCTCTATAATCATAGAGAATTTCAAAAACGCCTGGAGGAAGAGATCAAACGGGCTTCCAGATATGGTTCTCCCCTCTCCCTTTTGATGATCGATATTGATGACTTCAAGAAATTTAACGATACCTATGGTCACCAATCAGGGGATGCAATCCTTCGTTCAATAGGAACTGTAATCCTCCAGGAGATCAGAGGCTCTGATTTTGCTGCCCGGTATGGAGGCGAAGAGATGGCTCTTATCCTTCCGGAAACTGGCCCTGCAGAGGGATTTATGTTTGCAGAACGCATCAGGAAAAACATTCAACAACTTTCAATGACGGTTTTAGGGGGCGAGGTTGTTCATATCACCGTAAGTATTGGCGCCGCCTCTTTTCCTGAAGATGCATCTAATAGGGAAGATCTGATTACCGCAGCAGATCAGGCGCTCTATTTTGCCAAAGAGAAGGGGCGTGATCAGGTTATTCTCTATAGTAAAACCATAAAGGCATTACTTGAGAAAAAGCCGTCAAAGGCTGAGAGCCTGATGGCACAGGCCGAGGAGTGGATATTCAAAGACCTCGCGACTGCTGTTGAGGCGAGGCTCCCCTACCGCAGGGGTTTCTTTGACGCGGTAACCAGTGCGACCCTGCAGATCGCGAAGTCATTCAACCTGAGTGATAATGAGATAGAAGAGCTCCGGATAGCCTCTATGCTCTATGAAATAGGTGCGCTTCATGTCCCAACTCATATCCTGCTAAAAGAGGGGGCTTTAACTGAGGAGGAATGGGCTATCGTAAAGACCCACCCGAAAGCGAGTGTAAAGCTCCTCAGTAAGATCCTCAAAATCCAGAATGTGTTGCCGGCTATCCTGCACCACCACGAGAGGTATGACGGCACCGGCTACCCCTCCGGCTTAAAGGGTGAAGAGATTCCCTTTATGGCACGCATTATCTGTGTGGTAGATGCCTACCACGCTATGACCTCGGTCACCCTATACCGGCGGAAAATGACCCTGGAAGAGGCCATTGATGTGCTACGGCACCACTCCGGAACCCAATTTGATCCAGCGATTGTTAATACCTTTATTGAAAATCTCAAGGCTGTAAAAGAGGACCCTGCGAACCCGCAAAATGACGCTGCTTCGAAAAGTACAGAATAGAGAAACATTACCAAGACTATTTAAAGCATTGTCAAAATATACGAGGCTTCGTGTAACACATGGTATTTCCCCTTTCCAGATTAAAATATAAACACCAATAGTTAACAGTCTTGGGCGATAGATAGGAACTTTCCTTCGATTAACGAAAGCTTGAATTTAGTATGATCTGCTCAGATTTCCTCCAGCATTTCCATTTGTAGCTCGCTCCATTTTTCATATTCCAAATCCCTCACAGAATAAAAACTCTTTGCTTTTCCTTTCATGGAAGGTAAAATAAACTGATATACGGAAGGAATAAAGATGAAAGCAATAGAGATACTAAAAAAACATGAAGATACCATAAAGAAAAAATTCGGTGTCAAAAGAATGGGCATATTTGGTTCCTTTGCAAAAGGTGAAGGGAGAGAAGAAAGCGATATTGATATTCTGGTTGAGTTTGAGAAGACAGTAGATTTTTTTGAGTTTTTAGATTTAAAAGAGTTTTTGGAAAATTTATTCCATAGAGAGGTTGATTTGGTAACAAAGAGGGCATTGAAGCCGCTGATAAAAGAAAAGATTCTTAAAGAGGTTATTTATGTCTGAACGCGACTATAGGTTGTTTTTACAGGATATTCTGGATTCAGTTGTAAAGATTGAAAAATATACCAATGATATTGATTTCAAAGAATTTCGTAATAGCGATAAAAAAGGCCTCTTTTCACTTTTGATTTTAGTATAATGAGATTATGGATAAGGAACAGTTAAAAGATTTAGAGTTAATCTTTAGAACTTATTCAGCGATAAAGCTGGTCTATTTCTTTGGCTCAAAGGCAGCAGGCAAAGAGGGTCCTCTGAGTGATTATGACTTTGCCGTATATTTAGATGAAAGAGACAAAAAAAAGATTTTCGACATTAAATTTACCCTAATGGATAAGATCAGCCGTCTCTTTAAAACTGACAAGATAGATATCGTTATTTTAAATCTAACGGAGAGTCCGGAGTTGAAATACAATATTATCAGCGAGGGTCGATTAATCTACGAGAACGAGCCATACCGCTTAATCGTTGAGCCTAAAATCCTCAATGAATATTTTGATTTTCGCTATCTGCTTTTAAAGTATCATTTAACGAAGGCTTGAATTTATGACTAATCTGTCTGTTATTGAAAATAAGATCAGTGCGATCAGGAAATATCTGAAGATTTTAGAGAGGTATAAGGGGTACTCAAGGAAGCAGATTGAGGAAAATATAGACATCAGAGGGGCGGTGGAGAGATATCTGTATCTGGCAACACAGGCAGTGATTGATCTCGCCGAGGCGGTGATTGCCTATAAGGATTTCCGCAAACCAACCACCATGAGTGAAGCCTTCTACATCTTAAACGAGGAAGATATCATCCCTCCTCAATTAACTGAAAAGATGGTGAGGATGGCAGGCTTCAGAAATATCATGGCCCACGATTATGAAAAGATCAATTACGATATTGTTTATGAAATCTTGCAGAACAGACTCAAGGATATTGAGGAGTTTATAGAAAAGATCGAGGCGATATAACCTTAATAAGAGTAGAAACACGAATGGACGTTATCTTATCATCTTTTTTGTGTATAAGAAAGATAGGCGTGCCCTTATTTTGTCAGCACGAGATATGACAAAGAATGAAAGGAAGAGATATGACCAAAGGTAAAAGTTCTTTATCCGGGGCAAAGTCTTATAAAGAAATGGGTGATTTCTGGGATTCACACGACCTGACAGAGTTTTGGGATAAAACCAGGGAGGTAGAATTTGAAATGGAAATTGAATCTGAAATAACCTGCTATGCATTGGACAAGGTGCTATCCGAACAGATTCATCAGATTGCACAAAGACGCGGTGTTTCTGCTGATACCCTTATAAATCTGTGGCTACAGGAAAAACTTCAGGAGCAAAAAGCTTAGAAACTATTATGCATAACTATACCTAACGCGACATTATAAGTGACAGAAGACCGGCTGGAATTAGGTACGGTGTCCCCGGAATT
>JAHFEQ010000110.1 GCA_023248395.1 Nitrospirota bacterium | reverse complement strand
AGGACCTGTGTCTTAATCGGAGGAAGCTATGGGACGGGCGCCATGATCCCTATGGCAAAGGAGTTGATAGAGAGGGGCAATGGTCCTGATTTTGATGGGCATCAGGTGAATTTTGAAGAGCTTTCTAACCGGCAGAAGATGTATATTCCCTATGAGAAGAGGGCAATGGAACTTTGTGCCTGTGGGGAGAAAAATCTGTGAGTGCAATTTCCAACAAAGAGAGGATGCAGATACCCATTCATGATATGCCTGAGCAGGAACCAGAGGCACGGATAAGAAATTTTGCTGAGGTGCCACTCGGCTACGCGGGGCAAGAGGCTTTCGAGGAGTCAAAGAGGTGTCTGGATGGTTGTAAGGCCCCCTGTCTGCCGAGAGAGAGAACATGCAGAGCAGGAGGGGGTGGAGTTCAAATTTCTCACAAACCCGGTACGATTTATCGGGGATGAGAATTATTTTGTTAAGGGAATGGAGTGTATCAGGATGGAGCTTGGCGAGCCTGATGCCTCCGGCAGGAGGAGTCCAAGGCCGGTCCCCGGCTCAGAGTTCATAGAGGAAATGGACACGGTGATCATGGCCCTCGGATTTGTCGTGAACCCGATCATCAGAGAGACGACCCCTGGTCTTGAAACGAATAAAAAGGGCATTATTATTGTAGACCCTGAAACAGGAAGGACATCGAGGGAAGGGGTCTATGCCGCAGGCGATATCATTACCGGCGGTGCCACGGTCATAAAGGCTATGGGTCAGGCCAAGATCGCTGCGGCGGCTATTCATGAATATCTGTTAAGCAAATCGGCCACAGTTACTGCATAAGATTTTTGATTAACCTTTATAAATAATTTTCTATCGGGGGAAAAACCATGGATCCTCAATTTTTTGCCCTGCCTGTTACCTTTAAACTTGAAGATCTGATCAAGTGGGCACAGAAGTCCTCCCTCTGGCCATTGACATTTGGTCTTGCCTGCTGTGCTATTGAGATGATGTCAACCGCGGCCTCCCGTTTTGATATGGCAAGGTTTGGCGCCGAGGTCTTCAGGGCGTCGCCGAGGCAGTCGGATTTAATGATTGTGGCGGGAAGGGTCTCTATGAAAATGGCGCCTGTGATCAGAAGGCTCTATGACCAGATGCCGGAGCCGAAGTGGGTCATTGCCATGGGGGCCTGCGCCTCGTCTGGAGGAGTCTTTAATAACTATGCCCTTGTCCAGGGCATAGATAAGATCATACCCGTTGATGTTTATGTCCCTGGATGCCCTCCCACGCCAGAGGCGTTACTCTACGGCCTTTTAAAACTGCAGGAGAAGATCACCAGGAGGCGAGGGGAAGGGTGAACCAGATTTTTCGAATGAAAAGATCAGAATCGGCGATCCAGAGGATCAGAGAGGTATTTCCTGAGGCAGTTCATAATATTTCAACCTTAAATGGGGATGTCTCTATTACCGTTGGTAAGGATAAGCTCTTGGGGGTGGTCAAACTCCTTAAGAAGGAATCGGATATCTCCTTTGACTACCTCTCTGACCTTACCGCTGTTGACTACCTCAGGAAGGAGCCGCGCTTTGAGGTGGTATACCACCTGACATCCACGAAGGATGGGGCGATCATCCGGGTGAAGGTCCCTCTCACACTTTCTGAACCTGTTCTACCGTCTATAACCGCTCTATACCCCTCATCCGACTGGTATGAGAGGGAGGTATACGATATGTTTGGGATTGTCTTTAATGACCATCCTGACCTGAGGCGGATCCTGATGCCAGAGGGGTGGAGAGGCCATCCTTTGCGAAAGGATTATCCACCCGATGGAGAAGAGGTAGCCTTTACTTACAATAAAGACTCCATGGAAGAGCAGCCTCTCCCTTTCATCCTCGAAGGGAAGAGGGATGGATATCTGGAGTTTACCCCGGATGGTTTTACCCTCAGCAATCTTGAGAGGCTTGGCCTGAGCGGGGCCAGAGGGAGAATTATCCTCAATATGGGACCCCAGCATCCATCAACACATGGTCTTCTGCGGCTTGTCATAGAATTAGACGGGGAGAGGATATCAAAGATAATCCCTGAAATAGGATACCTGCATACCGGCATTGAAAAGAGCGGGGAATACCTCACATACCCGCAGGCGCTTACCCTGACAGACCGTGCGGACTACCTTGCCAATCTATTTAATAATCTGGCCTACTGTATGGCCGTGGAAAGACTGCTTGGCCTGGAGATCCCTTTAAGGGCGCAATATATCAGGGTCTTGCTCTGTGAGTTAAATAGATTGGCCAGTCATCTCCTGGCGATAGGCGTTATGGCCCATGAGCTTGGTGCGACCAGCGTCCTTCTCTACTGTTTCCGTGAGCGGGAGATTATTATGGACATCTTTGAGATGCTTTCCGGGGTCCGTATGATGACAAGCTATATAACGATAGGCGGGCTAAGAGATGAACTCCCTGAGGGGCTCCTGGACAAGATAAAAGAGGTCCCTAAAATATTCCCGGAGAAGATTGATGAGTACGAGAAGATGCTTACTAAAAATCCTATATGGTTAAAGAGGACAAAGGGGATCGGCTATATTTCCGGCAAACAGGCATTAAGCCTTGGTGCAAGCGGGCCGCTGCTTCGGGGTTCAGGGATCAACAGGGATTTAAGAAAGGCATCTCCTTATTCCTCCTATGATCATTTTGATTTTGAGGTCCCTCTTGGAGAAAATGGGGATGTATTCGATCGTTATATGATACGGATCGAGGAGATGAGGCAGAGCCTGCGTATTATAAGGCAGGTTATTGATAAACTCCCTGACGGGCCGGTCAAGGCGGACAACAGAAAGGTGGTCCTCCCTCCGCGGGAGGAGCTGGGGAAGAGCATGGAGTCCCTGATCCATCACTTCCTTATAGCCAGTGGAGGTTTTCCCGTACCTGGTGGAGAGACCTACGCGACTGTTGAGAGCCCCCGGGGAGAACTTGGATACTATATCGTCAGCGATGGGTCAGAGAAACCATACCGGTTCAGGATCCGGGGGCCCTCCTTTGCAAACCTGATGAGTATCCCTGCAATGGCAAGGGAATGTTACATTGCAGACGTGATTGCCATTATCGGGAGTATTGATCCGGTACTGGGGGACGTCGACAGATAGTTGACGCTCAAAAATGCGGGGCACCCGTTGCGCCGAAGGCAATGCAACGGGTCGTGCGGCGTCAGGACTTCGGATTTGAGCCTCAACGTACAGGAAAGTACGCCTCGGCACAAATCCTTGTCCTTCCTTCGGGTACCCGCTTGCGGGTGTGGGCATTTTTGAGCGTCAACTTGATATCCAGATCAGTAGGGACAAACCTTCAGGTCTGTCCCCCACGCAGGTGAAATAAAATGGAGCCTATCATCCTCAAAAGGAACAGGGAATTATATAAGACTGAGAACTACCTTAACGAGGGAGGCTATGAGGCTCTCCGCAAGGCCCTGACACTGGAGCCCGATGTTGTCGTGGACATGGTTAAGAAATCGGGACTCAGGGGCTGCGGCGGTGCGGGCTTTCCGACGGGTGTCAAATGGGGGTTTGTACCCAAAGTACCAGGGCAGAAGTATCTCTGTTGTAATGGTGATGAAGGAGAACCTGGTTCATTCAAGGATCGGGAGATCATGGAGGAACATCCACATCTCCTGATCGAAGGGATCCATATCGCATGCCATGCCATCGGCGCCGCCACGGCTTACATCTATATGAGAGGCGAATACTATAAGGCAATTGAGCGAATAGAGGCGGCATTAAAGGAGGCAGAGGAGAGGAGTCTCCTTTCTGTCAAGGTGTTGGTCCACAGAGGGGCTGGGGCCTATATCTGTGGTGAAGAGACCGCCCTCCTTGAATCGATAGAAGGGAAGCGAGGGATGCCCCGGTTAAGGCCCCCCTTTCCTGCGGTCTCAGGACTATACGGCAGGCCGACAGTCATCAATAATGTGGAGACCCTCTCCTATGTTCCCAATATCATCCTCAATGGATCGGAGGAGTTCTCATCGGTTGGGGCAGGGAAGAGCAGGGGGCATAAGATCTTCAGTGTCTCAGGAGATGTAAACAGGCCTGGAAATTACGAAGTTACCTTTGGGATC
>JAHFEQ010000109.1 GCA_023248395.1 Nitrospirota bacterium | reverse complement strand
TTCAGACTGGGAAAGGTGTCAGTATGGCTGAGCCTGCACTATCCGAGGATAATTTAGACCTGATCCTCGAAAAGATGTATTCAGTCAAGGGGTGGGACTTTCGCCGTTATAGAAAATCAAGCCTTAAGCGATGTGTTGAGAGGAGATTGGCCTTTTCCAGACTACCCTGCCAGGATTATATAGTTCTACGCGATAACCACCCGCGTGAATTTAATATCCTGTTTAATCACATCACCATAAAGGTCAGTGAGTTTTTCCGCGACCCTAATGTAGATCCTATCCTGAGAGGCCAATTTTTTAAGACTATGGCCTTAGATAAACGGCATCAGGTCATGCCGCTGATAAGAAACCTTGTAACCTTTGGCGTCCATGATCTTGTGTCCAATATACACCTCGCCCATATGGATATCATCCTCTGCCGCAATCTGCTAATCTGTTTTGAGAAAGATCTTCAGGAGAAGGGGTTTGAGAAGTTCTGTTATTCCCTCAACAGGGGGGGATTCATTATCCTCGGAAAGAGCGAGGTTGTCCCTTCTGTATACCGGAACATATTCCGGGAGGTTTCCAGAAGAGAGAAGATATATCAAAAGATTTGAGGGGAGAGGGGATAGATCCTGCGAAAATTTTATAACACATCACTGCGTACAAAATTAATCGTTGCCTTTCTGTTCGTCGTTCTTACTCCAATAATCATCCTCGCCATCAGCTCGGAAAGGCTTATTGCCCAAAAGATACGTGAAGAGATTGAGAAGGCCACTAAACAGAACTTAGATGCGGCATGGACCCAGTACTATGTCAGGGCGAAACCAGATGAAATTTGGGATGCTCCAGGCCACAGAAGTTACCAAAGGGGCCATCCTGAAAAATGACAAGACCTTCCTGCGGGATAAAATGAAACTATGGAAGAGTAATAGACCCTATGTGGATCTATGGACGATCGTTGATAAAGAAGGACGGGTGGTTGCGAGGCTAAACAGCGAAAGTTCAGGAGACCTTTTTGAATTAAACGGGATCGTGGAAAAGGCCTTATCCAGTGGAGATACGATTATCTCGACAGAGGTTATGCCAGGGGATATGCTGCTTAAAGGGGATGAGAACCTGGCAGAAGATATTGTCATACCGATAACCCCTATGAATGATGAAAATGAATACAATCCTGGACGTTCAAAAGAAACGGATGCACTCATAGGCAAGATCAATGATGCGGCCCTGAGGTGTAAAAAGATCATTGAGAATATGCTGCGCTTTCCAAGACAGCATAAGATCGAAAAAGAATATTCTGATATCAATGCGCTGATCCGGCAGACCATAGACCTAAAGGCCTATCCGCTTAAAGTGGACAACATTGACGTTATGATGGACCTGGATGAACACCTCCCATGCACCATGGCAGACCCTCATATGATTCAGCAGGTCTTTTTAAATATCATCAATAATGCCCATATTGCGATGGTAGAGAAGGGCGGGCCTGGCAGGTTGTCCATCAAATCTGAAGATACAGGGGGGATGATAAAGCTCTCCTTTACAGATACAGGCATTGGGATACCTTATGAAAACCTTAAAAAGATATTCGACCCGTTTTTTACCACCAAGGGGGTCGGTAAGGGGACAGGGTTCGGGTTGAGTGTCTCCTACAGTATTATCAGGGAACATAAGGGAAATATCTATGCTCTAAGCAGAGTGGGTGAAGCGACTACATTTTTTATAGAGTTGCCAGTAGTGCGCTCTGAAAATGGGATAGCAGAGAATGAAAGTTCAACTGATGCCATAAAAAATGCTGGGAAAGAATCAAAAAAGAGGATCCTTGTGGTGGATGATGAACCAGCACTTCTCGATCTCTTCAAGACAGTGATCGAAGAGGTGGGGCCTTTTACCCCCGCCGATTTAAAAAAGTTCATAACAGATCATTTTACGGCCTGAGAGAAGGAGGGCGAGGTTGTCAGAAAAGATGAAGGCCATCATCAAGACAGGACCGCATCCCGGTCTTGAGATGGTGTCTGTCAATATCCCTTCCTTACGATATGATGAGGTTCTAATAAGGGTAATGGCGGCTTCTATCTGCGGCACTGACCTCCATATCTATAAGTGGAATCCCTGGGCGCAGGAGAGGATCAAAAGGCTACCCCTGATTACAGGCCATGAGTTTGCCGGAAGGATTATAGAAGTTGGCAAAGGCATTCGTGGCTTCTCTGTAGACGATTACGTATCCGCAGATAGCCATATCGTATGCGGCGGGTGCCTCCAGTGCAAGATCGGACAGCAACATATCTGCAGCAATCTCCAGATATTGGGGGTTGATCGGGACGGATGTTTTGCGGAGTATGTGGCTATACCTGTAAAGGGGGTATGGAAGAACGATGACTCTATGCCGCCGGAGTTTGCCTCTGTGCAGGACCCCCTGGGAAATGCCCTATACTGTACACTCGTTGAGCCTGTGGCAGGAAAGTCCCTCCTCGTTATCGGCGATGGCCCGATAGGGCTATTCTCTGTGGGTATTGCCCGGGCATCGGGTGCAAGCTGGATCGGTCTCATAGGCCGTCACCCATCGAGGATGGAGGTTGCAAGAAGGATGGGGGCGGATGCGGTATATCCAAGTGATGAAAATGGCCTCGTGTCCAATATCATAGACCTCACCGGTGGTTACGGAGTAGACATTGTCCTGGAGATGTCAGGGAGTGCAAAGGGACTTGAGCAGGGATTGAGACTCCTGAGAAAGGGGGGAAGGTTCTCGGCCTTTGGCCTCTTTTCAGCCCCTCTTCCCGTAGATATGACAAACCAGATCATATTCAAGGGGATTACCCTGTACGGGATCAATGGCCGTATCCTCTTTGATACCTGGTACCGGATGCATAATCTGCTGAAATCTGGCAGGCTTGATATCTCTCCGGTTATCACACACAAACTCCCCTTTGACGACTTTGAGAAGGGGTTTGCCCTCCTCATGGAGAGACCCAAGAAGGCGATAAAGGTGGTGCTGATGCTGGAGTAGTTGCCCAATTCATTGGGCCTTCATGGAGGCCTGATAAATCAGGCAACTACAGCACGGATGGTGTCAGGTCTTTAATCTTGACTATCTCAAGGTTCAAGACCTGACACCGGCTGTCTGGGCCAGAGAATTCAGAATTTTATTCTCAGGCTAGATCCTGATGGGTGACTGAAGCAGGTCATTATTTTAATGAACTGACTTCAAATCAATGAAACCAAGGGTGCGGATTGAAAAGGATTATCCCAATAAAAATATCATACTCTGTTGATAGAAAAACCTGCAATCTCCGTAGGTTGCTGCAGGGCGCTTCAATGTCCTACGGCAAAGGGTAAGTGACTTAAACACGACCGAATCGGGCACTGACATGGCTACAAATAACTTCAGAGAGAAAGCAAATTTCATCTGGTCAATAGCAGACCTCTTAAGAGGCCATTATAAGCAGGCTGACTATGGCAAAGTGATTTTGCCTTTTACTGTGTTGAGGCGGCTGGACACTCTTTTACAGCCGACCAGGAAAGACGTGCTTGCAGCATTTCAAAAACACAAAGATAAGAAACCTGAAGTGCTCGAACCCATTCTCAACAACGCAGCCAAGGCAAAATTTCACAATCGGAGCAAGTTAGACTTTACCGAATTGGCAAAGGATCACAACAACATTGCCGCTAATCTCCGCAATTACATCAATGGGTTTTCAATCAGCGTGCGGGAAATAATTGAATACTTTAGTTTCGAAGATCAGATAAGAAAGTTGGACGAGTACGATCTGCTCTATATGATTGTTAAGCGGTTTGCTGAGAGCAACGGTATTTTCAAAGATGTGGACTCTATCCAGATGGGGTATATATTCGAGGAACTCATCCGAAAGTTTGCGGAGCTCTCCAACGAAACAGCCGGAGAGCACTTTACGCCCCGCGAGGTAATTCGCCTTATGGTAAACCTGCTGTTTGTGAAAGATAAGGATATTCTTCGCAGACAGGGTATCGTTAAAACTATGTATGACCCGGCTTGCGGAACCGGGGGCATGCTATCCGTAGCCGAGGAATATCTGCACGAACTGAATCCTGATGCCAGATTGGAAGTATTCGGGCAGGAGATAAATCCTGAATCCTACGCTATCTGTAAATCAGATATGC
>JAHFEQ010000065.1 GCA_023248395.1 Nitrospirota bacterium | reverse complement strand
AAGAATCATGGAAACGCTCACCGGAAAGATGAAAGGCCGTCTTGTAGTTTTCCTCCTCGGTCAGACAGGCATGAGTCTGTCCAGCTTAGAGTCCCTGAAATATAAATCTACAAAAAGTTCCCCTAATTATCCGGACGTAATCCCCTCCCAGTGGAGCATCACCTCCTTTAAGTCCATCATCCTTGACCATGATATAAATATCCATGTCAAGGCCTATCAGCCTGACATCATCGTATTTGAGGCATCCGTTAATATTGATGATATCCTCTCTAATTTTGTCTTTGATTTAAAAAGAGAGTTGATCATGGAAGGCCAGAGGACCCTTAACCACTATAATTGTAATATGGATTTTTGCGAAGAGTACAGTGTCTACTGTGTATCAGAATATCGAGGAGACCCTGAGGTAATTGTAGGAGAATTTGGGGATAAGATAGTCAGGCACTTAAAGAACGAGAATCTCTCATTAGATGAGGAAGAGATTCGCTCTACCTTAACATACCACCTCAAGTATGCAAGAGATGATATGGCTATCGTGGATTGGGATGGGGCATTCCTCCTGGACCCCAATAGGGCATTTGAAGAAAATATAGAGCTATTCCAGATCGCAAACCTCCAGCTCCTCCGCTACAGGACCCTCGATAAGAGGCTTGACGGGAGACTATCTGCCACACTGGAACTTCAGCGGGGACATCCAAAATTGACTCGACCCTCTGGCAAAGTCAGGGATAGGTTACTTGAAATCATGCAGATACGCACAGAGTCCATACTTGAAACACAGGGGGTGGAGAATCCTATTAAACTCATCGGCGACTGGTATTCGGCAAAGTTATACAGCCTGATATCGAAAAAGTTCCATCTCGATACGTGGAAGGGGAATATTGATAAAAAATTAGATACCATAGAAGACATCTATTCAATGGCCGCAGAAAACTTTGCCATATCATCAAAAAACAGGGCAGAGCTTCTCTTGCTGGGGGGTTGGTTTATACTGCTTCTGGGCTGGTCTATTTTACTTATTGTAGAGATTATTACACGGTAGGACAACTTTTGTATGGTAACTCAGGAAGATACAATCTGTGCCATAGTTACCCCGCAGGGTATAGGCGGGATCAGTGTCATCCGGTTAAGCGGGAGAGATGCCATTGATATTGCCGCGAGGCTCTTTCATAATAAGTCAGGCAAATCTCTAATCAATGCCCAAACACATACTATTCACTACGGTAACATTGTAGATCCTGTATCTGGAGATAAAATAGATGAGGTCCTGTTGAGCGTTATGAGGTCTCCCCACAGTTTCACATGCGAAGATGTGGTTGAGGTGAGCTGCCATGGGGGACTATTGGTTACAACAAAGGTCCTCGATACCTTTCTCAGAGGCGGGGCAAGGCTCTCTGAACCTGGGGAGTTTACCAAACGGGCCTTTCTAAACGGACGGATTGACCTGGCACAGGCAGAGGCCGTGATTGATATCATCAATGCCAAGACAGACGAAGGCCTTCGATGTGCCCTATGGCAATTATATGGAAAATTATCTAATGAAATCAATATGTTGCAAGATAGTATTTCCAGTGCCATCGCCTCTCTCGAGGCGTATATCGATTTCCCTGAAGAGGATACCGAGATCGCCATGGAAGAGATCGTGAACCGTGCCCGCTCTGTGATGAAAAGGATTGACCGGCTCATTGAGGGATATTACCAATGGAGGCCCTTTCGAGAGGGGATTTCAACAGCCATCGTGGGCCGGACAAACGTCGGGAAGTCAAGCCTGCTCAATATCCTGATAGGTGAGGAACGTGCCATTGTTACCCCTTATCCTGGGACCACGAGGGACATCGTAGATGGAGTGGCGAATATCGGGGGCATCCCCTTGCGTCTATTAGATACCGCAGGTCTCCGCATGGCAAAGGACATCGCTGAAGAGGAGGGGATCCGGCGGATGTATAAAGCCATTGATATTGCTGAACTTGTACTCCTTGTCCTCGATGGGAGTAACACCCTCACAGAGGAAGATAATGAGATTATTGCCCGTACAGCGAATAAGAAAAGGGTCGTGGTCATTAACAAGAAGGATAAAGGAAACAGGATAGAGGCAGGGCTAAATCTTCAGGGTAGTCTAATCGTTCATACATCAGCCCTTAAGGGGGAGGGGATTGACGAGCTTAAGAAAACGATCAGACAGATTATCCTTGGTCATGAAGGGAAGTTGAGCGGAGAGACTATTGTCAGCAACTTAAGGCATAAGACAGCGCTGGAAGGTGCAAGGAAGGAGCTTAACACCTTTTTAGAATCCGTTAACCAGAAGCTCCCGTTAGAGATCCAGGCACTCCATCTCCGGGGGGCTGTTGACCTGTTAGGGGAGATAACAGGTGCAGTAACCACAGAGGATATCCTCGACAGGATCTTCAGTGAATTCTGCATAGGGAAGTAGCGGCGTATGTTCCACGTGGAACATTGCTTATAACTATGGAGAATTGTTAGGATAAATATTATGTCAACAGGATCCTACGATGTCATCGTTGTCGGCGCCGGACACGCTGGGTGCGAGGCGGCTCTGGCCTCCGCAAGGCTGGGGTGCAAGACCCTTGTGATAACGATTAACATAGACAATATAGGGATGCTGTCCTGCAACCCGGCCATTGGAGGCATCGCTAAGGGTCATCTCGTTCGTGAGATAGACGCCCTCGGGGGTGAAATGGCACGGGTAACAGACAGGACAGGCATCCAGTTCCGCATGCTGAATACCAGTAAGGGCCCGGCTGTTCAGGCCCTGAGGGCACAAGCAGACAGAGATGCCTATAAGCGTGTGATGCGATCCGTCCTTGAGTCCCAGGAGAATATTGATGTCGCTCAAGGAATGGTGGAAAGGCTCATTGTGAAAGATGGGCGGGTAAAGGGGATAGAAACCAATTTAGGGATAGCCTATGAGGCCAGGGCGGTTATACTGACTGCCGGCACATTTCTGCGGGGACTTATCCATATAGGGATGAGCTGTTATCCTGCCGGAAGGGCAGGGGAGTTCCCCTCGGTCGGACTTTCAGAAGATCTGGAAAGACTCGGATTCAGGTTGGGAAGGCTTAAGACAGGAACCCCGCCCAGATTAGACGCAAGGAGTATAGATTTCAGCGTTATGTCAAGGCAGGAGGGAGATGAGCCACCCCTGCCATTCTCATACACTACTGATAAAATAGAGAGACAACAGCTCCCTTGCTATCTTACCTATACATCTTCTGCAACCCATGAAATTATAAGGAAAAATCTCGACCGATCCCCCCTCTATGGCGGGGTTATTAAAGGGACAGGTCCCCGGTATTGCCCTTCGATCGAAGATAAGGTGATGAGGTTTTCTCATAAGGAGAAACACCAGGTCTTCCTCGAACCAGAAGGATATGACACGGCAGAGGTCTATGCTAATGGCATCTCCACAAGCCTTCCTCTTGATGTCCAGATAGAGATAGTCAGATCCATCAGGGGCCTTGAAAATGCAGAGATCATGCGGCCAGGCTATGCCATCGAGTATGACTTTGTCCCACCGACCCAATTAAAACCAACTTTAGAGACAAAGCTCATAGAGGGGCTCTATAATGCGGGGCAGATCAATGGGAGTTCAGGATATGAGGAGGCAGCATCCCAGGGCATTGTGGCCGGGATCAATGCTGTCCTGAAAATCCAGGGCAGGGAACCGCTGGTGATAGACAGGACAGAGGCGTATATTGGCGTCTTAGTCGATGACCTCGTGACAAAGGGGACCCAGGAACCTTACAGGATGTTTACGTCAAGGGCAGAACACAGGCTGATGCTTCGCCATGACAATGCTGACGCCAGGCTTACAGAGAAGGGATATCAAATAGGTCTTATCTCGCCTGAAAGGTACAAGAGATTTGTGGAAAAGAGAGAGGCAATTGACAGAGAGATAGAACGGTTGAAGAAGACAAGAGTTAGCAGTCCAGAGCTTCAGAATAAACAGATAGGAGTTATTAATACGAATGAGGTATTACCGGATGTAACACTGGCTCAGCTACTCCAGAGGCCGGAAATACATTATGCGGACATTGAAGATATCGCACCAGCAGAAGAACCACTTACCAGTAAAACGCTAATGCCTCTTTGTGGGGGCACAAAGGAGGATGAAAATAGCCGAGGCTTCCAGCCCCGGATGTCAGGCAGGATGCCTAACCTATTTTCAGATGAAACCCACATGAGCCAAGGGCTCACAAAGGGAGACGAAAATTCCCTCCCCTTCAAGGGGAGGGCCAGGGTGGCTGTGTTCCCGTTGCTGCGAAGCATTGCAACGGGAAGGGGGTTATTTTCGGATGAGATAAAGAAGGCAATAGAAATAGAGATAAAATATGATGGATATATAAAACGTCAGCTACAATTAGTTGAAAAATTCAGAAATATGGAAAACAGGCGAATCCCCTCAGATTTTGATTATATCTCTCTATCAGGACTTTCGAGAGAGGTGGTAGAAAAACTCCAGGCAGTAAGGCCAGCCTCCCTCGGACAGGCATCACGAATCCCTGGAATAACCCCTGCCGCAATATCCATATTAGCTATCACCCTGGCAAAACAGGCGAGAACGAAACAGAGATAAAACAATCCCCCCTCACCTCAATCCTCTCCCCAAGGGGAGAGGAAGTAAACACCCCACGCCCAGAGTATAGCCCTCAAGTATAAAGGCACCTTAGCCTTTTTGCCAAGGGGAGAAGAAGTAAATTACGAGAACATGTTACGTTATAAACAATTGTTCCACGTGGAACATCTTGCTCTGTACTTGCTACTTCCCTTCAACAACATATTATGATACAATTCTTTGAATTACATATTGGCAGCTCGTAACATATTGATTTTATGGGTAAAATCATCTCTATAACAAACCAGAAGGGCGGCGTTGGAAAAACGACAACCGCCATCAACATCTCTGCATCGCTGGCAGTGACCGAAAAGAAGGTCCTTTTAGTCGACCTTGATCCGCAGGCCAATGCGACAAGCGGATCCGGGGTGGACAGAGGGGCCATAGAGGCATCGATATATGACGCGATCATCGGTAGAAGAGACGTAAAAGGACTTATCCTCCCCACTGGATTGAAATATTTTAAGCTCATACCGGCCAACATTGACCTGATTGGGGCCGAGATAGAACTGATAGATCTCGCTGAGAGGGAGCGTGCGCTTAAAAGGGTCATTGAGACATTGCGAAGTGATTTTGATTTTATTATCCTGGACTGTCCTCCCTCTCTTGGCCTGCTCACAGTCAATGCTCTCACGGCAGCAGACTCTGTGATAATACCTGTTCAATGTGAGTACTATGCCATGGAGGGTCTCAGTCAGATATTGAAGACCATCGACCTCGTACAAAGGTCTCTGAACAGGGCCCTCATCATTGAAGGCATTCTCCTCACCATGTTTGACAGCAGAAATAATCTGTCTCATCAGGTTGCGGACGAAATCAAGGGGCATTTTAAGGATACCGTTTTTACCAGCATCATCCCCAGGAATGTTGCTCTGGGTGAGGCCCCAAGCCATGGGAAGCCCATCATCTTATATAATATCAACTCAAAAGGTGCACAGTCTTATCTGGAGTTAGCGCTGGAGGTAATCAAAAATGATAAAAAAGGCCTTGGGTAGAGGGATCGGGACGCTAATCCCCGGTGGAAGCGCTTCTCCTGCAGAGGGGAGGGTTCCGGTTGCAGAGGTAGAGATCGCGCGGATTGTCCCTAACAGATATCAGCCACGCCACGTATTTGAAGATAAAGGACTTGAGGAACTGGCAGATTCGATAAGGGTCAATGGGGTCATCCAGCCAGTCATTGTAAGGTGGCTCGAAGATGGAACCTATGAACTTATCGCAGGGGAACGGCGCTGGCGGGCCGCTCAAATAGCAGGACTGACGAGAATACCTGTTGTCGTCAGGGATACCGGAGATGAAAAATCGTTAGAGATTGCCCTGATAGAAAACATCCAGCGGGAAAACCTGAATCCGATAGAGGCCGCTCAGGGATATCAAAGGCTTTTAAAGGAGTTTAGTCTTTCGCAGGAGGAGATTGCCGCAAGGGTCGGAAAGGAGCGATCTACTGTAGCGAATTGCTTGAGACTCCTGGGCCTGCCTGAAAAGATAAGGGACTATCTCTCTCAATCTCTCCTGACGTCTGGACATGCAAAGGCGATACTCTCCATATCAGACCGGGATGAACAGGTTAGATTTGCCGAGCAAATCGTAAACAGGGGCGCCTCTGTTCGCGAGGCAGAAACGTGGTCAAAAAGCTGGGGCATCAAAAAGAGGAAAAAGAGGGTCATTGAAAGAAGGGCACCCACCTTGAAGGATGTCGAAGAGAGGCTCCAGCGTATATTCGGGACAAAGGTAAGGATATACGAGGAAAAAAGGGGAGGGAAGATCGTCCTGGAATATTATACACTGGACGATTTAAACAGGATCTTGGATGTCGTGGATAAATAAGGATTTTCGTATGAAACATTCATGAGCCAAGGCTCACAAAGGAGCATGAAAATAGGCTGTAGTCGCAGGCTTTAGCCTGCGTTCCATGATGGCGCAACCTAAAGGTTGCGACTACACATAGAGAATGGTATTTTCAGGTGAACAGTCATGAGCCGCAGGCTCACAAAGGATGATGAAAATCCCCTCCCCTTCAAGGGGAGGGACAGGGTGGGGATTGGGGTATTTTCGAGTGAAAGGAAAAAAGGTTGTCGTCGGTATGAGTGGGGGGGTCGATAGCTCTGTGGCCGCCATGCTTTTAGTAGAGCAGGGCTACGATGTGATAGGGGCTACCCTGAAGATATGGGGAGAGGGAGAGTATCTTGATGGTGAGTGGCACGAGCGGTCCTGCTGCAAGATAGGGCTTGCAAGGTATGCCGCAGAGAGGCTAAATATCCCCTACTATATATGGGATGCCCATCAGGAATTTCAGCAGTGGGTAGTCGATGAATTCTGCAGAGAATATGTAAGCGGGAGGACCCCAAATCCTTGTATCAGATGCAATGAAAGGGTCAAATTCTCTCTCCTCCTTGAAAAGGCCATGAATCTCGGCGCTGACTACATTGCCACAGGTCATTATGCCCGTATAAGTTATGACCCTGTGAGTCATAGATATTCCCTTAGAAAGGGTCTGGACCCGGATAAGGACCAGAGCTATTTCCTCTACCGACTCTCACAGGACCAACTCTCCGGGATTATCTTACCCATAGGGGGGTATACAAAGGCCGAGGTCTCCCTGATGGCAGAATCGCTGGACCTTCCTATGGAAGAGATGCGGGAGAGTCAGGAGGTCTGTTTCGTTACGCAGGAGGGGTATCAGGAGTTTATCGCCAGCCATATACCTTCATCCATAAGTTCCGGTAAATTTGTAAGCTCCTCGGGTAAGGTACTGGGAGAACATAAGGGGGTTGCCTTCTATACCATTGGCCAGCGCAGGGGACTCAATATCGCTGCAGGGGAACGACGGTATGTCGTTAATATCAATGCCGGCAGGAACGAGATTGTGCTTGGGAGAAATGAAGATCTCTATGCAAGAGGACTTGTGGCTACGGATATCCACATAATCAGTGGGGAACCCTTTAAGGATACCAGAACCCTGCACGCCAGGATCAGATACCGCAGCGAGGCATCTAAAGCAGCTGCCGTCCCTGCAGGAGAAGGCCGCCTCAGGATAATATTTGAGGAACCCCAGTGGGCGATCACCCCGGGTCAGTCGGTCGTATTCTACGAAGATGACCTCGTTGTCGGGGGAGGGATTATAGAAAGGGGCATAGGGTGAAATGAAAAGCAAATATAGTTTCTGGGTATTTTTATCCTTCCTTACAGCATTTATACTCTGGTGGTATTATTATGCCTTTACGACCTTGAACACCCGAGTAGAGGAGGTTCAGGATTCTGCTCCATCTGCCCTGGGAGAAAAAAAAGAAGTTGAGACCGAGATCAAAAATCCTGAACCTAAAGAGGTAGAGGAGGCACTTACTGATGTGGTCACGTATACGATCAATGCCTCATCTCTCGAACACTGGGTCTATTTCGATTTCTCAAAGGGTTCAGTTATAGAAACCGGGGACCCCTCTTCCTTAGACTGGGATATTGGATTCAAGAGGGCCCTCGTCATTTCTAATAGCGGTCAAACGAATCCACAGGGGGGAGGCGGGATTGCAAAACTTGAGAATACAGATCTTGAATCCGTCAAAGAGGCCCCTGAGTCAGGTTACACGGTAGACATAAGGGTAAACCCCACAGAGACAGAAAATCCCGTTATTAAGAAGTGGTATGAATATAGCTACATGACCCATATCCTTAAACCTAAAAAGGGTGATGTATACGTCATTCGGACGGCAGATGGAAAATTTGCAAAGATGCAGATCTTAAAATACTACTGTGGCAGATTAACGGGATGTTACACGATAAAGTATGTCTACCAGGGGAGCGGGAACAGGAAATTTGATTGATTTTTCACCGTCAAGTAATGCATTGACTTTGCATACCTCACAGGGTAAGCTAAAGACGTAAACTGAGGGTTATTCGATTATGATCATAGAAATTTCAGTGGCTGTAATTGCCGCATGCTTTGTGATGATCCTGATCAGAGTATACACCCTCAGTATTCGTATAGAGGATTCGATTAGACGGTTTGAAGAGTTTCTATCGCGGATAGAGAGTGATCTAAGACCAATACTGTACGACGCAAAGGATGTTGTCAGTAATATGAAGGGGATCTTTGAAATAGCCAAACGCGGGGCCAGGAGGATCGATCAGGTTATTGAAAGTGTACTGGGACCGCTTCAAACCCTTGGTATACTTCTTAAGGCGATGCGGGTGGGAATAAACACTTTTTTAAAAAGGAAAGGGGGGGATGACAATGTCTTGTGATCATGGAAGAGGTGAAAGCTTAGTATTCTTTCTTGTAGGAGGTCTTATTGGCGCTGGTATTGCCCTGTTGTATGCCCCTAAGGCAGGACGTGAAACGAGAGAAGACATCAAGAGACTGGCGAATCGGGGGGCAGAACGCGTTATGGCAGGAAAAGAGGTCATAGAGGAGAGGATATCCAAATTAATGCACCAGATCAGCAGCAAGACTGAAGAGCTGGTCCACGGTGGGACACAACTTGCTGAGGATAAAAAGCGCGAGATCCTTGCAGCCATTCAGGCCGCCAAAAAGGCCTACGAGGAAGAGCGGCGTAAGCTTGAAGAGGAGAGGGCACTTTAGCTGAAAAATCGGAAAGGCCATAAAGACGCCCACTGGCCTTGATGACCTGTGGGCGTTATGATCTATAAAACCTTTGTCCTCTTCCTGCCAAACCCTGCCAGTCCCAGCAGTCCTGAACCGAGAAGCATGAAGGTGGCGGGTTCAGGAACGGCCGTATTACCCAACCTTACATTATCAAAGTGGGTTCGCTTGCCACTAGTGCCAAGGCGAATCTCCAATGGTCCTCCGCTATCATAAGCTAAATAGGTCAGGCTAACATCTTTATCCCACTGACCCGCTGTACCTGTTCCCGAGTAAGCGTTGAGTAAAGTCCCCCCTTCCAACAATTCCATCATGTAACCAAATGATGTACACGTAGAACAGCTGGTTGCCTGCTGATACCCTACATCCACAGTAAGCGTGTACAGATGGCCGGCTGTCAAATTATATGGAAGAACCTGGGAGACATAACCAGAGTTAATCCATGCAACGTTGCCATCAGCGTAGTCTACATCAAAGGTAGTAGATAATGGATTTCGTGTTCCATATGTTCCTGTACCACCCCACCCTTGAATACTCAAAGAAGCTCCTCCATCCAAAAGTGGAACATCATCGAAACCCGGATTCGAGATCGTTAGCAATGTGGCCAATGACCGGTCAACACTCCCAGCCACCAGGACAATCGCTACTACGATTATAAGCCAAAACTTTCTACCTGATTTAAACATCTCTTTCACCTCCTTTCTTTTAGATTTTTTTTAGCAGGCTGTTACTTTACAGAAAAAGCAACCTCCTTGCCATGTTATAACTTATTGATATTAAAAGAAATAATTAGGTAGGGTTTCTAATTAATGCCTTAGAACATGTGCACTTCAGAACTCAAGTGATGCGATTATTGTGCAAAGAGTTGAAAGGGTAAAAGGAAAATATTATGAGGGATAATAATAACGCCCACAGGTTGATATCCTGCGGGCGTTATAAGCTGCTAAACATATTGAAATCAGAGTTTAAGACTTCTACGCCTTAAACTTTTTCTTGCCAAACCATGCTGATCCTAACAGACCTGAGCCGAGAAGCAATAAGGTTGCAGGTTCTGGAACGGCGGCATGATTATTACCATTACACTCAGGACCAACACAATTAGTCAGCGTAACATTGTCAAAGTGGGTTCGCTTGCCGCCAGTGCTAAGGCGAATAACCAATGGATCTAAATTAGTAGCAGCTGCATTATAAGTCAGGCTTGCTGTTTCCCATGCTCCCGCTGTACCTGTTTCCGAGTAATAATTAAGTACAGTCCCCCCTGACAGCAATTCAATCATGTAACCATACGAGGTACACACAGAGCAGCTAGATGCCAGCTGATATCCTACATCCACAGACAGGGTGTAAAAATGGTCCGCGTTCAAATGACCCAGATCCGGGTTTAAGAATGAAAGATCCTGGGAGATAGAACCCGAGTTTAACCATGCGACGTTGCCGGCAGGCTCTGCACCTGGATTAAAGACGGCAGCTGACGGATTCCAGGTTCCATATGTCCCTGTTCCACTCCATAATCCTGAAATACCCAAAGTAGCTCCTCCATCCACAAGAGCAACATCATCGAAATTCCCATTCGAGATCGTTAGTGGTGTGGCCAATGCCCGCTCAACACTCCCAGCCATCAGGGCAATCGCTACTACGATTATTAGCCAATATTTTCTACTTGATTTAAACATCTCTTTCACCTCCTTTCCACTCAATTTATTAGTGTTTGTCATTGTGTTTGTCATGTCTCTTACCTCTTATAATTGATTACTTTTCTGTTTTCAGCAATTACTTATTTAAAGAAAGCAACTTCCATGCCGTATATATAACTCATTGATTTTCAAAGGATTATTTTTGAGCCCTGAAGGCACTGTTAAATTTTCCGTCACTTTTCACAAACCATATTAGCCACTTGAAAGCAAAATGCTATTAAAATCATTAATGGATTCGGATAGATAGGATGCATCCCACTCTCATTTAAGGGTTTTAACCCTTTTGAGGATGGTTCAAGACGGATTGTTAAATTTTCCGTCACTTTATGAAATGGACCTTCCAATTTGATGGATACGT
>JAHFEQ010000108.1 GCA_023248395.1 Nitrospirota bacterium | reverse complement strand
AGAATATCTTTGTACTTACCTGTTGACATGGGTCTATGGGACAGATTTCAAATCTGTTCCCCCTCTGTTTTACAGTTGCAAATATCCATATGTTGCTGTATTATATGGGAACATAAGGAAAAATAAAAGGAGGAAGCTTTAAATGGAGACTTTACTTGATAAGGCAAGGGTGGAGGAGGTCCTTGAGATGATACGGCCGGCCTTACAACGAGATGGTGGCGATATACTCCTGATGGGTCTGGAAGGCTCTACTGTACAGGTGCGCCTCATAGGTGCCTGTTCAGGATGTCCAAGTTCTACATACACCTTAAGGCTCGGCGTAGAAAGACACCTGAAGGCAATGATCCCTGAGATAAAAGAAGTAGTCACTGTATAGTTCGTATTGATATTCCCCCCCTCCCCTTATTCCCCTCCCACAAGGGGAGGGGAAACCATTGGCAAAAGTAAAAGAATGGATAAGGCTATCGAAAAACTTCTAACCATTAATATGGATGTTCAGGCAGGTGAACGCGTGCTCGTGTTCACAGATCATGTGCAGGAGGGAAGGCTTGAGCCAAAAGAGATGGACAGATGCCGCCGTCTTGAAAAGACTGTAGAGCGCGTGGCTGAACTCTCCAGCCGGGTCACATCCACACAGTTCTATAAATATGAGGCACTGCCCAGCAATGGATATGAACCTCCTGAGGCGGTGTGGGCAATGGCATGCGGGGATAAGGTATGTGAAGATCTGAAAAGGGCCGGCATACTCGAAAGACTCATCCTGAAGAAGGCTGTGCCGGGTGATGTTGAAAAGGCCTTTGAAATCTTATCACGCCATATCGGGGATATCGTTGATGTGGTCATCGCCATGTCCAATTTCTCGACCAGTCACACGAGATTCCGCCATCTCCTTACAAAGGTAAAGGGGACACGTTATGCGAGTATGCCCCTCTTTGATCCGGATATGTTCTCAGGCCCAATGGATGTCGACTGGAATCAGATTGCAAAGAGGACTGAAGCTGTTGCCAATCTGATCACGAAAGCAGATGGGGTCATCATGAGATGCCCCCTCGGGACAGATATGAGGTTGGGCCTGAAGGGGCGAACTGGACATGCAGACACAGGCATACTCACAGCAAAGGGGAGTTTTGGGAACCTTCCGGCAGGTGAGGTGTATGTAGCCCCTGTTGAGGGGACATCCGAAGGCACAATGGTAATCAATTGGTCTACAACACGTAAACTCTCACCGCGTGTAACATTCACTGTTAAAAAGGGGAATGTCGTTCAGATGGACGGAGACCCCCTGTTTCTTAAATACCTTGAAGGCGTGTTCAAGGTGAGTCCGGCAGCGACCAACATCGCAGAACTTGGAATAGGGACAAACGATAAGGCCTCAAGGCCTGATAATATTCTGGAGGCAGAGAAGATACTGGGCACGACCCACATTGCCCTGGGGGACAATTCGGCCTTTGGAGGAAATACGAGTGTCAGCTTCCATGAAGACTATGTCTTCTTCTCCCCTACCCTCATACTGGAATATGGGGATGGGAGGACTGAGACAATAATCGACAAGGGAAAATTAAAAATTATGGAGAATCTATGAGGAAAGATTGGGTAAAATCCCGTACCGGTAATGTCACTCAACTACACTACGCCAGACAGGGTATTATTACTAAGGAGATGCATCATGTCGCCAGGGGGGAATATCTCGAACCTGAGTTCGTCCGCTCTGAAATAGCAGCAGGGCGGCTGATCATCCCTGCCAATATTCTTCATACGAACCTTGAACCTATGGGGATTGGGATTGCGGCAAGGTGTAAGATCAATGCCAACATCGGAAATTCCTCAATTACCTCATCGATAGATGACGAACTTGCAAAGCTTAACCTCTGTACAAAATTTGGTGTCGATGCGGTGATGGACTTAAGTACCGGCAAAAACATCCATGAGATACGGGAGGCTATTATAAAGAATAGCCCCATCCCTGTAGGAACGGTCCCGATCTATGAGTCAGTGGAGGGTATTAGCGAGATATATGAACTCACGATCGATAACCTGCTGGATACCATTGAACTGCAGGCCCGCCAGGGTGTAGACTTCATGACCATCCATTGCGGCCTCCTCCATGAGTTTCTTCCATTGGCGGCCAGGAGGATGATGGGGATTGTCAGCCGAGGAGGGGCCATCATGGCACAGTGGATGGCCTACCATCACAAGCAAAACCCGCTCTATACCCACTTTGACAGGATACTTGAGATATGTAAGCGCTATGATGTAAGCCTCAGCCTTGGAGACGGGCTGCGGCCGGGCTGTCTTGCCGATGCCAGTGATGAGGCACAGTTTGCCGAGTTGTCTGTCCTCGGAGAGCTTACACTCAAGGCATGGGAAGAGGATGTGCAGGTCATGATAGAGGGTCCTGGCCATGTTCCATTAGACCAGATTGAGATGAATGTAAAGAAGGAGATCGAGTTGTGTCATGGCGCGCCGTTCTATGTGCTCGGCCCCATTGTCACGGATGTTGCCCCGGGTTATGACCATATTACCTCATCCATCGGGGCTACCGTAGCAGCATTTGCAGGGGCGGCAATGCTCTGTTATGTCACACCAAAGGAGCACCTCGGGCTGCCCGATTTAAAAGATGTAAAGCAGGGGATCATCGCCTACAAGATAGCAGCCCATGCCGCAGATATCGCCCGCCACCGGAAAGGGGCACGGGACCGGGACGATGCGATATCACGGGCACGATTCGCCTTTGACTGGAACGGCCAGTTCGAGTTATCCATGGACCCTGAGACAGCAAGGGCCATGCACGATGAGACACTGCCGCAACCTTCTTTCAAGGAGGCGACGTTCTGCTCCATGTGCGGCCCGAAGTTCTGTTCCATGAAACTATATCAGGAGGTTCCGTCCAAGGCTTAGTAAATCCCTCTGACTTCCACTCCTTTGATGGGAGGGGATAAAGGGGAGGGTGAAAAAGGGAGATAACTACAAGGAGGTCTTTATGGCAAGTAAAGAATTGTTGGACAGGCTTAACGATGCAATCGCGAGGGAGATTCAGGTCAGTATTCAGTACATTTGGCAGCATGTGATGGTGAAGGGGATCCATGCAGAGTCATTGGGTGATATCTTTAAAAAGATCTCGATCGCAGAGATGAAGCATGCAGAAAAGATCGCGGAAAGACTCTATTATCTTGGAGGGGTACCCACCCACCAACCGACACCCATCGAGGTTGGAAAGACTGCAAAAGAGATGTTGCAGCTTGATAAAAAGGCAGAGGAAGAGGCCCTTGTCTTGTACAGGAAGATTATCACCCTTGCAGACAAGGAAGGTGATGTAGTAACCTCCAATATGTTTACGGATATCCTTGAGGAGGAAGAAGAGCATCACCATCAGTTCTCAAGATTGCTTGAAGATTGACGAACGAGGTTAATCTCCTGTATACCGTTCATCCGGATGGCTATCAAAATAACGGAGCCAGTAATTTATCTCTGACTCCACGGCCTGAATCCTTGGAATCCTGAGCGGATTGAAGGATGGGTTTCCTGGTGGGCCAGCAGGGCCACCAGCGACCATCATCACTCCGAGGTGCTGGTAGGACACCCCTTCATAGGCCCCCTTCAGAAGAAGTCTCGTATCTTTAGGGTATATCCCCATGGGGAGGGCAAGGGCCTTTGGGAGATATCCTGGAACCGCCTCTTGAATAGCCTTCACAGCAAGGGCGAGCTGGCGCCGGACCCCTTCCGGGCTCATCCTGGACAGCGTAGCATGCCAGTAGGTATGGTTACCGATCTCAAAGCCCTTGCGGACCAGATAACGGAGTTTTTCCTGCGCGTATTCCGGCTGGTTAAAGAGCCGGTTAGGTGGATCAGCCGCCGGCAACACAAAGAAGGTGGCCGATAGTCCAAAGTCAGGATGGCCGGCATAGAAGGATTCCATGATCCCCACTGCACAGTCAGGGTCTACCCCGTATCCCCCCTTTCCATCCGGCAGGAACCGGAGTTGTCCCGGGGATGAATCATCAAAGGTGAGGATAAGAGGCGTCCGTCCTTTTTCTACGCTGATATGGTTTTCCAGAAAGTCTCCCAGCCGGATCAGATGGTAACCTCTATCATAAAATCGTTGAAGGTCTTTTCTGAAATTTTCAGG
>JAHFEQ010000064.1 GCA_023248395.1 Nitrospirota bacterium | reverse complement strand
TCGGTAAGAAGACACCTGTGGGCACAAAGTTCACACCGGACCTTATTATCTTCCATCTTTTGATATAACAAGGCCTCTTTCATCTTTTTCCCCTTGAGATGCGGAGACATAATTCAAATCTGTCCCCGTAACTAACTGGCAAATATAGTGTAACACCCAGGGATAGAAACTTCAAGGAAAGGAAGAAGGGGCTTGCGATTCCGAAACAAGTTCAGAATGACAGCTTAAATAAGGCGTTGCTTAAATTCTTACAGATAGGCCAGCCAGTCTTTATACCGTTTTTCTTTGCCCTGTACAATGCTAAAAAAGGTATCCTGGAGCTTCTTTGTGATCGGGCCAGGTTTTCCGCTTCCGATAACTCTGTTATCTACTTCCCTTATAGGTGTGAGTTCAGCAGCAGTACCCGTTAAAAAGGCCTCATCTGCTATGTAGAGATCATCCCGTGTAAATCTCTCCTCTAAAACAGTGAGTTCCATCTCTCTGGCAAGGTAAATAATGGAATCTCTGGTTATGCCCGCCAGTATCGAAGTAAGAGGTGTAGTCTTTATAATGCCCTTCCGGACAATGAATATATTCTCCCCACTACCCTCTGCAATATACCCATCCGGATCAAGGAGCACAGCCTCATCATATCCAGCAGCCTTTACCTCCTTTTTTGCAAGTATAGAATTCACATAATACCCAGGCACCTTGGCCCTGGTCATAGAAATATTGACATGATGCCTGGTAAAGGAGGAAATCTTTACCCTTATCCCTTTCGCAAGACCCTCTTCTCCAAGATAGGAGCCCCATGACCATGCGGCTACGGCTACATTGATAGGATTATCTTCCACATAAAGTCCCATGGAGCCGTATCCAATGTAGACTATTGGGCGTATATAACACGCCTCAAGCCTGTTTATCCGCACCGTCTCCTTTATGGCCTCTCTAATTTCATCCCTTGTATAGGGGATCTCAATATTCATTATATGGGCTGAAGTAAATAATCTCTCTACATGATCATCGAGACGAAATATCGCAGAGCCATCTACTGCCTTGTAGCATCTTATCCCCTCAAACACGCCAACCCCATAATGGAGCGTATGGGTTAATACATGGATTCTGGCATCTTTCCACTCCACGAACTTTCCGTCCATCCAGATCTTTCCTGATTCCTTCAGCATCTCCTGGCCTCCTGATCATCAAAAGTAAGTAAAGTGAGTTCAATATAACAACACTGGTATAAGTTGTCAATTTCTTTATGCCTTCTTACCACGATAGGATTGCTTAATCTTCATGGATATGCTAAAAGACACAGGTGGAAGGGAGGAGATACCTCTGAGAAGACTCTACCACTCTATCGCCGGCCTCTTGCTTGTCTTTTTACTTGCGTATACAGACAAGACAAAGGGGATAATCCTTATATCATCTCTTTTTATTATAGTCATTACGCTAGAGTCTATCAGATTGCTCATACCGGATGTCAACCGTCTATTTTTTCGTTACTTTAACCCTTTTCTCAGGAAAGAAGAGGAGAGAAAACCGACTGGCACAGCCTATTATCTGGTAGGAGTATTATTATCACTCTTATTATTTGACAAGGGCATCGCCCTCTTCGCTATCACCATATTGGCAGTGGGTGACCCTGCTGCCTCTACTATTGGCAAAAGATGGGGAAGATATCGTATCAAGGGAAAAAGCCTTGAAGGGAGTATCGCTTTTATTATAACATCGACTATGGCAGGACTGATGCTGCAGAAGCTATGGCCTGGCTTAGCACCAGGAGTCATAATTACGGGGGCTACTGCAGGGGCATTGGCTGAGCTAATATCTAATAAGGTAAATGATAACCTCCTGATCCCCCTTGCGGCATCAGGCGCTATGAAGGCTCTGTTATTTTTCCTTAATCTTATCCATATCGATTGAGTCTATTTTATCTTTCTCTTTTTGAAAGATTTCTGCACTCCTTGAATCTACGATATGGGGGGTGATTACTATAACTGTCTCTGTTCTGGATAGACTGTCTGTTGTCCTCTTAAACAGCGAACCGATTATGGGGACATCTCCCAGGACAGGTATCTGCTTGGCTGACTTTTCTTTTCTATCCCTTATAAGGCCTCCTATAAATATAGACTCTCCGTCTTTAACTACCACCTTGGTTGTAACCTCAGTTGTCGTCTCAGAAGGAAGACCCTGCGTTATGACCCCATCACTAATCTTTGGGTATATACTCAGGAGTATATTTCCATCGTCACCAATGCGAGGTGTAATCTTCAACATCGTGCCTATATCCAAAAATTCAACACTCTCTGTAGTGACCTGATTAATCGTTGTAGTCACCCTATATCCTAATCTCCCGCCTATAATAATCTGGGCTTCTCTGTTATCTATGGCAACGAGCTTGGGGGTGGCCAGGGTCTTTAGATCCCCCTTTTGCTGCAGCGTATCAAGAAACATATTGAAATGGGGAGTTACTACATTAAAGAAGAGTCCGGGGGTCCCTACAGAGGGAGGAATTGAAAAGTTAGCCCCCTCAAACGTAAAAGATGCCTTCCCGCTTTTAAGGACCTGGCTCCAGTCTACCCCAAGTTGCATATCGTTACCAAGCCGTATCTCCAATATCTTCGCCTCGATAAGGACCTGCTTCGGGGTAACGTCCATGCCCTTTAAGATGGTCTCTATCTTGTTTAAATACTCCTCGCTATCCTCCACAATGATAATATTATTCGATTTATTTACATTAACCTTTCCATACTGGGAACTATTTTCTTTGAGTACTGAAATGATTTCAGAGGCATCCGTATAGTTTACCTTATAGCTCCTGAGATGCAGCGGCGGAGCCGGGGAAAGAGGCAGAGCCTGAGGAGGCAGTTCTTTAACTGCGATCTGAGCTGCAGGTCTTATAAATATAATTTCACCTATTTTTTCGTAACCATATCCATTGATCTTCAATGCAGCCTCCAGGGCATCCTGAACTGTAACATTATGCAGATCAAAGGTTACCTTACCAGACACATCCGATCCTGCTACAATATTCTCTTTACTCTTCCCAGCGAGTATATTGATGACATCAATGAGATCCGCATCCTTAAATCTTAAATCTATCAAATCCTGACTGTATACATTGCTATATGTATGAAAAGAAAGGATGAATACGACCACGAATAGGATGGATAGTTTATACGGTTTGTTTATCATTATATATATTATCGTTCAAAAGAAAGTTGGATGACCTTATTTCCTTTTGACAGTGAGACACCTGTATGATTAATATCTATCACTATAAAGTCGTCAATCTTATCCCCTGTCTTTACTATTCTGTGTCCCAAAAGTGCCATAGGAGAGTTCCCGCCTAAGATAACACCCTTTACTTTTAGCTTCCTGCTTGTATCTTCTCCCTTATCTGCCCCCTGGGATATCCCCTCATCCCTTTTTGTGATCATCTCTGGATTACTGGATTCACTTTTTCCAAGAGGTTTAGGCATTCGCCCGTAAGGTGCGTTGATGAACGGATTCCTCGTGATCGGCGGTGCTTCTCCTTGTGGTTTATCTTCTGCAGCAGATACGTCCAGCCTAAGCTCTTCTGCAAAAAAGCAGGATGAGAACGGTATAATACCGCTGGATAGAATAAGAATGAAAATGACAGGTATTACGATCTTTATCATCTAAGTCTTCTCCGGAAATCCACCTATCGACAACACCGCCAGTGTCAACTTGATATCAACACTAATGTCTTCATGGTTTTTATCTATAGATAGTGTTTCTATTTTAACGCCCCTCCAATCATCTTCAAGGTAATAAAGGAAATTATAAACATAAGGGAATCCCCCTTTTAGTTCGGCAGTAAACATCGTTCTCGTAAGGAGGTTATTAGCCACAGTCCCCCCGGGCTCTATAGATATAATTACCACCTTGTGTCGACTGGCAAGGGATGATACATAATTCAGGAAATAGGGGACCTTACCCTCTTTAAGGAGAAATGGTCTATTTTCTCTTATCTCTTTTTCTAAGTTTAAGACATCGGCTATTTTGTTTTTATGGGCCTCTATGGCATATTTATCCCTGCTTATAGCCTCTTCAAGGAAATATCTTTTATTCCTTAGCGAGCGATAGGCAGAAAAATCATCCTTAAGGAGAGCAGTATAAAAGACTACAAAAACAATGACTGCCATAAGGATTGAGATTAGATCTATTTTTCTTTTATCCAACTCTACTTACTCTCCGTTAATCTATCCGGCCAAGATAGGCGGCATTCTATCTCAAACATAATTGTCTTGCCTTTTTCTGACTCCCCTGTCCTCAAGTATTTCAGGTTAACTCTCTTGAATAATGACTGTCCTGACAGCTGATTCAACATCGAGGCTATGTCTGTATTAGACGATGCAGTCCCCTGAAGTATTACACTATTTGTGTCTATCGCCTGAGCCTCTGAACTCTTTCCTTGAGCATTGCTGCTAAAATAGCCCTTACTGACAGAGGACTCTGCTTTCTCACTTACAGAAGTACTATTGGGGTTATTGTATCTTGCTTCTAAATGGGTCAGGATTATATTGTCATTTATCGACTTATCTATCGCAGTAAATATCGCTATCATCGGACCTTTTTGTGATAGGTGATGTATCATGTCTTTCATATTCAGCAGTTCCTTCTCCCTCATATCAAGCTGTTTAAACCCTGCCATCTTTTTGGACAACTCTTCACTTGTTGAACTGAGTGTCGTTATCTCCCCGGTGATGGAGTTATTTACTATCTTGATCAATATATTCACAGAAGATAAGAACAGTAGACAACCAATGGCTACAAATATCCAGAATTTTACTCTCTCTTTAAGAACCTCACGTTCTATAACATCAGATGGTATGAGATTTAGTTCACTCTCACGCATTATAGCCTCTAAGGGCAAGCCCTATCGATATTATAAAGATTGGGAAGTTATCCTTAACTATCCTCTTTAGCTCCCCTGCATGGCTGAATATTTCCTCAGGTTCAAAGGGTCTAACGCTAATACCAAATGTTTTCTGTAAATATACGTGCAAATGTTTCAAAAGACCCCCGCTCCCCATAAAATAAATCTGATCAATCATGGCACCTTTCATCTCTGAGGTACAGTATATAAGCATCTTCTCGATCTCTTTATTCAAATCTTCCAGACCAGGAGCTACGATTTCGTATATGTGGGCGGGGATATCCTCATCTGGCATAACACTTAGTGTATCATCTATGGATATACGCGGAGACGATGCCCAATCTATACCGTATTTATACATTACCTTCCTCGCCTCATCGATGCCGATATCAAGGTTCGATACGATCTTTTCTATAATATTATTTTCACCCCATCCCATTTTCCTGTCGATAAGGAGCATGTCGTCCCATAATATCGTAGAAAAACTGCTTACATCTCCAACATTAATTACCAATATACGTTTTTCTGAAGGCTTTCTAAATCTCTTTATTGCCCTATTTATTGCATTAGGACCAATATCTATAGCACTAACCTTAAATCCAACCTTTTTAAAAACATTTATATGACTTTCGACATCACTCCTCTTTACAAATATAAGAAGGAACTTTTTAGTCCCATCTGCCCCTTCTGCTATATTATTGATGGGTAAATAATCAATGACTGCATCCTCGACAGGACAGGGCAGATACTCTTTCGATTCCCGCAAGATGGCCTGTTCCACTGACTCACCTTCTCTCTGGGATATCTTTATCGGGATTATACTGACCAGAGAGGGAGACATTCGGGAGACAATCTCTTTTCCTTTTAAATTATTCCGTTTGATAATACCAGAAAGTGCATCTGCTATCGTACTCTCCTTCATAACCTTTTCATCAGGTAGCATCATAATATCTGCCTCATGGATACATAACCCTCTAGACGACTTTGCTAACTGGACAATGTTAATAGAGCGTGTCCCGATATCGATCCCTATGGGGGAGTATGTGACCCGTTGGCCATTCTTAATAGACATTGGTGACCTCACGTACCCTGTTGTTATTCGTATCCGATACAAATAGATGCCCGTCTACATCATCATAGGCTAAAACTCTGGCTGGGGCGTTAAGCTGGGCACCGGTTGCCACCCCGCCATCCCCGGCATTTCCTGCCGTGCCCGTCCCTGCATATGTTGAGATAAAGCCCGTAGCAGGATCAACCTTCCTGATCCTGTTGTTATTCGTATCTGCAATATAGATAGTCCCAAACTGATTTATTGCTACCCCCTGGGGCTGATTGAGTCTCGCACTAGTCGCTAAGCCGCCATCCCCTGCAAAACCATTGTTGGTACCAGCTACGGTCGTTATTATCTTTGTAACCATATTGACCTTCCTTATCCGGTTGTTACTCCTATCAGCAATATACAGATTTCCAGCAGTATCAAAAGCTAAACCTCTTGGGCTATTAATCCTGGCATTTATTGCAAGCCCTCCATCACCACTCAGATTACAGTTACCAGTTCCGGCAAAGGTTGTAATCAATCCAGTGACTGCATCTACCTTCCTTATTCGGCAATTTGATGTATCTGCAATATAGATATTACCAACCGTATCAACGACTGTATCCCTCGGGTTATTTAGCCTTGCATTTGTTGCCAGTATTCCATCACTGGGGGGGACCGGGAGGGCATATCCACAAGTACCCGTCCCCGCATAGGTTGTAATGATAGAAGTTATAGCATCCACCTTCCTTGCCCGGCAATTGGTTGTGTCTGCAATATAGATATTTCCAGCCGGATTTACAGCTACCCCCTCCGGACTATCGAGCCTCGCATTAACCGCCAAACCGCCATCCCCAAAAAAACCCTGGTTTGTGCCGGCTACTTTTGTCACTATTCCTGTCACTTTATTGACCTTCCTGATCCTGTGGTTACTTCTATCAGCAATGTAGAGATTTTCGGCGGCATCAAATGCCAGCCCTCTCGGCCTATTAAACCTGGCAGACAGGGCAGGACCATTATCACCACTACTTCCCTGAACCCCGGTACCAGCAAATGCAACAATTATGAATGGCTTTACAGGAGGTGGTATGACCCTGACTATCGTCCGTTCTGTCCCTCCCACAGAACCAACCGCTGTTATCGTAAGGTCATCTATAGGGCTCGCTTGGCTGATATTCAGGCTGTAGGACCCTCCGGCAAAGGGTTGATCTAACAGGTCACCCCTCCAGACACTACTTTGATTAAGTTTAAACAGGGCATGCTGGTATGCCGCCTCTGCGATATAATATGCCTGTTTCCCTTTTGACTCACCGTACATGGAGGAAGCCATAAGTCCACTCATCTTTACTGCAATAATCGCCAGCGAAGAGAGTAGGACTATAAATACCATCACAATGACTAAAGAAAAACCTTCTGCTCTGCTATTACACCCCCTCACCCTTCCCTCTCCCCATTGGGGAGAGGGTGAAGGGATTCTTGCCTTTATTATCATTCTAACCTTCATGGTGTCACCGTAGGAAGCACCCTCGGATATATCTCTGATTCTAAGGTCACGCTGCCCCCTTTACCTGAAGACACCTCTATCGTTACCTTTATAAGGGTCTTCCCATTTACCCCTAACAACCTTTCTATTCTAAATTGGGTTACATTATCTATCAGTTTTTTTTCAGTTATATCGTTTGCGCTGGTTGCTGGATTCCATATAATCTTCTTTTCATAAAGTGACCCATTTTTTACATAAAATATTAGTGGGTCTATTGGGTCTTCATCCACCAGCCCATCTTCATCATCATCATTTATGTTGCCTTCGTCTACAGAACCATCCCCGTCATCATCTCTAAGACAGAGGCCAGGACATCCATCCCCGTTCATGTCTGCCCTGAATTCCTCGTCGTAGTTTCCATCTAAGTCATTATCTAAACCATCCTTTGGAATATCTTCGTCTATCACTCCATCTTCGTCATCATCACTTTTTAAACCTACTCCACCCTCATCTATTAAACCATCCCCATCATCATCAAATCCTGCTATCCCTGGTTGCCCGTCATTCCCTAAGTCTGCACCCCAGTCCTCATCTATTACACCATCATTATCATTATCTACCATAGCGCTTATTGCTAATGCATCACGTACAGGATTAGCATTGCCGGGTATAAATACCCAATTTGTCTGCCTTGTGGCATTGATTATTCGGTTCATCGCATAATTTGCATCTTCTATAAGCCCTGTCTTTATCCTATTTTCTCGCGAAGACTTAAGCCCACCTGACAACATTTCAGTCAATCCACTCACAATAATAGAAAGGATAAACACCACAACCAAAAGTTCAACGAGGGTAACCCCTTTTTCATTAGAAAGTCGCATATGGATAATCAGCCTTCAGGGTGTTTAGAGAAACATCGTTAACTTTTACTGTAATCTTCTTGAATCCTGCATCTGGAATAGCATCTCCATCTCCATCCGATAACTCTACATAGACATTTCTGTTAGTTGATCTCCCCTGGATCGTTACTGTATCAGATATGGGTGGCGGAAGGGGGGTCCCCAGAGGGGCGCTTAAGGGAATAGCAACGAAGTCCATAGCCAGAATCTCTTCAATCTTTCCTAAGGTATAGTATGCAGCGAGATCCACCCCCTCGGCGTCAGAGTTTGATTTTGAGGCGCCTTTCAGTGATATAAAGAGGGGAAAGACTATAATAGACAGTAGCATGATTGCTACCAGGACCTCTACCAGGGATACCCCTTTGTTAGAGTGAAATATCCTACTGGACTGATATGTTCCCTGTATTAGCTTCCACAACGATTGTCTTCGTCCTGCCTTTATACGATAATACAACACTACCTCCTTGAGAGGGAGAACCGTCTGGATAAAAGATAACATCGTCAAGACCGCCAAAAACTGCTGATACAATGTCGATACCACCAAGTCGTAGTGATGTTTTAAAGTCAATAACATAAGGTTTCTTGTCAATGGGATTTATAATAGAGACATTCCCGATAATTACACTTGGCAGGCTTATCTGCTTTGTCTTTGCCCAACCGTTATTCGGTCCTTTTCCAGCATCAGCCACTTTTACACTATTGAAATAAATGGCTATCTCGCCGGCCGTATCTGCATCATATACGCTGTATGCCAGTTTAAGGCTCTGGCCGGAACCGTTAAAATTATAGTCCATCTTATCAACATGGGTGGTATCGCCACCTGAAATATTCCCATAGGGGGTATTATCAGAAAAGAGTACCGTCTTTCCGTTGGTAACCTTTACATTCCTTACCCCCCAGTTATCACTGGCCGGTGGATTTAACGTATTGTCAAAGGTGAGAAGGTTATTCCCGGAGGATTGATATCCTAATAACAGTGTGCAGGTTTCCTGAGATGGATTAAAATCAACCAATCGGGTGGTGTTCTCCTGAATAGCAAGATTTCTTGCATATCTGAGGGCATCAACAACCTCCTGAGTCGCCTCATCGAGGGCGGTATCATCCTTAAGGCCCCGGATAGCAGGTATCGCAATACCTGCTATTATACCCAGGATCAATAACACGAGGACAAGCTCGATTAGTGTGAACCCTTTCTCCTCAGCACACATCATCCCTCTGCCTATAACGATTATCTGCTGGAATACGTTGTGTTATTGGCAAAGAACTCGCCAGTCTGTTGTACGAAGTACCACCCCTTGGCAGTTGCATCATTTGCTGTAGCTGTGCCAAGAGTTGCTGTAGCAGCATCTATATTCACCCCAGATGCCTGGGCATCGGTTGTTGTAGCCGCATTGGGTAGTGGATTCTTGGGTACACTCTTTTTGAGATAGGGCCCGAATTTAAATGTTACGGCATCACATGCATCTGAAGTATTACCAGATATATCTGAACAGTATGTCATCTGCTTGGCAAAGGCATCCTCAGTGCTGGTGTGGGCTACCCCTTTATGCTGTTTTATAGCCCCTGGGTAGGTACTATTATGCTGATGATAGTAGAGCTCCACAGAGCTTCGTGCCGTACTCAAATCTGAATCCAGGGCAGAAAGCTTAGCATCCTGCGATGACGATCTCAGTTGTGGAATCACTATAGCCGCAAGGACGGCCAGAATTATTACAACGACCAACAGTTCAACCAGAGTAAAACCTTTTTGATTTTTTAGACGATTAAGCATCTTATCCTCCTATTGTTATTGGTTGTCCCCCTCTCCCCCTCTCTTATTCTCTCCCCCTTCAAGGGGGAGAGGGGTGGGTAAGGGACAGTTGTTTATCAATGTATGCTCTTTGTAAGCTTAAATATTGGTAATATTAACGAAATAACTATTATTCCTACTACTCCACCCACAAGTACAAGGAGTACAGGTTCCATAATGGTTGTGATCTTCTTAACCTGCTTCTCAGTCTGTGTATCATAGTAGTCTGCAAGCCTGGGCATTACCTTGTGAAGCATCCCTGAATCCTCTCCTGTTCTGATCATCTGTTTAACTGTCTCAGGAAAATATGGACTTTCACTTATGGGTTGAGAAAGAGTCTTTCCGCCTTCAACACTCGTGCGTATATTATCGATCGTTATAGCAAAAACTTTATTCCCAATTGCCCCGGAGCAGATGGTAAGGGATTCGAGCAGGGATACATCACTACCTATCAGCGACCCAAGAGTCCTCATCAGCCTTGATATATATATCCTCATAAAAAAATCTCTGAATAGTGGAATCTTTAACTTAAGAAGGTCTATATATATTTTACCTTTATCCGTGACTATGAACTTATAGGCTATAAACCAGCTCATACCTATAAAGAGAAGAATAAAATACCAGTACGAGGTTAAAATATTACTTGCTGTCATTAACATCCTGGTAGTAATTGGGAGCTCGCTATATATATCTTCAAACATCTCTCCAAATTTGGGGAATACATATATAACGATAAATAAAACAACTGAGGCAGCAAATATGCTCAAAAATGCCGGATAATACATGGCTGCCTGGATAGTATTTACAAGTTTCTGGTGTTTTTCCTCTAATGCTACTATCCGTTCAAGAATCTCTTTTAAAAAACCGCCGCTCTCCCCCGCCCTTATCATGCTTGTATAAACAGTAGGAAATACCTGAGGATATTTTCCCATAGCCGCTGATAGTAATCGCCCCTCTTCTATATCCTTTTCAATATCCTTCAGGATATTTTTAAATCCTTTGTTCTTAATTTGCAGGCTGATAGCCTGGATGCTCTTGTTTAAAGGTGTGCCTGTCTCCAGCATAAGGGAGAGCTGGTCCATAAAAAATATTATTTCACCAGGTGATACTTTTCTTGCTTTGCCTATTGTAATAGAAGACCAATGTGCACCCTTAACTATTTCATTTATTAACCCATCCCGTTTGAGAGTCCTGGTTTCTATTGTAGAGATTGCCATTATGCCCCTCCAAGTGTTACTGCCCTTT
>JAHFEQ010000107.1 GCA_023248395.1 Nitrospirota bacterium | reverse complement strand
CCGGCAGGAAAATTTCTGTTCGGGGATATGAAAAAAGAGGTTACCTTGAAAGATTTTTATATTGATAAGGATGAGGTAACCAATGAGGAATTTAAGAAATTCCAATCAGGCCATATATATCTCCCACAGGAGGGGAAATTCCCAGTTAGAGAGATGTCATGGTTTGACGCGGCAGATTACTGCAAGTGGGCTGGAAAACGTCTTCCGACTGAGGAGGAGTGGGAAAAGGCAGCAAGGGGTATAGACGGTAGAAGATACCCATGGGGACCTAAGTTTGAACCAAAGAGGGCAAATACCGCAGAGATGGGAGGAAAAGTAGCGGCAGTAGGCAGTTTCCCAACAGGCGCCAGTCCTTATGGCGTATTAGACATGGCCGGAAATGTGTGGGAGTGGACAGACAGTTGGTTTGGAGATGATAAAAAGTACAAGTCAGTACGTGGAGGTTCTTATTTTGAACCAGGTGACGATAATGCTCAGGTGACAAAAAGATTAAAGAGTATTCCTGACGACACCCATGAATATATCGGCTTTAGATGTGTAAAGAGTTCAGAGAAATAGGAGATTAAAATGAAAAAGCTTTTTTTCTGTTTTGCCATTGTATTCCCTCTTTTTGTCTATATGAGTACGGGCATATTGCACGCCGCACATGACACAGAGAAAAGGTTAGGTCAAAAGTTCATTGATGCTATGTCTGCCAAGGATGAAGACATGATGCGTCAACTTATAAAAGAAAATAAAGATGCCGTACCCCAGGAAGTCGAAATGATGTTGTCTTACGCTACTGAAAATAAGGTGGGCTGGATGGTGGATGTATGCAATAAGATGGCAAGTCTTTATAAGGATGAGACAGGGGATGATTCCCTGCTGAAGAAGGTAGAGAAGGCAACGGCAGGGGCATCAGGGGAGGACCCGAATCTTACAAAGCTCAAAGATGAAGTCGTTGCCATTGGTAAAGGACACTGGAGCATAAACATAATGGAGTATAATAACAAAGTGCTAAAGATGGAGATAAATGTTGACCCTGATATAGGATTGAATATTGATAAGAAAGACGTTGCCACTGTTGGAAAAACTATTGAACAGTTATTACCTGAGGCGCATGGTAACATTACCTGGTCTAGTATAGGGATAGGGGTTGCATCCCTGTTAAAAGATGAAGATTCAAAGACGTGGAAGACATCAAAAGATCATTGAGCCTGAAAACCCATATAGTTACTTTTTTATAGAGGAGAGGGAAAGAATGAAGATTGATACGGCACATATCAAAAGTCAAAAATTGTTTGTTGTATTTATTATATTCGGGTTCATCTGGAGTTTAGACCTTCGAACCGCCTTAAGAGAAGGCCCTGCTTCAGATGGCTTCACTCTGGGACATGCCTTTGGAAAACTGTTGAAGTTAGATATGAGGGTGGCCTTAGGAGAAGAAGAAAAGGCCGCTACTCCTGGCGAAATAGACCTGGGACAGGAATTCATCAATGCATTTGAGACGAATAATGAGTCAAAGATGAAAAGCCTTGTAAAGGAGAATAAAAACTCTGTTTCAAAAGAAGTTATGAATATGATCACCTATGCCACTTCAGGCGAGGTGACTCCTGATGAAATGACCTGGCTGGTTAAGATAAGCAGTAAGATGGCGACGCTATATGGCGCTGAATTTTCTGATAAAAGGATGGAAAGCTTTGTAGAGAATTATAAAAAATGGTCTAAGACTGAACAGGAGAAAAGGAAAAAGGCTGACGGCGTCTTCTATTCATATAAAAAGGATATGAAGAGTAAAAATTACGATGCCGTGGTAGAAAAATGGGACCAGTCTCTGGAGATGTACAGGGAGATTGGAGATAAGTTGTGTGAAACCAAGAGGCTGAACGAGATTGGGATTACCTTTGGCAAACTCGGTTCTTATAAGACCTCTATAAAATTCTTAAATGATGCACGGGATCTTAATAAAGAGATTGGAAATGTAGCAGGAGAGATCAGTGACCTGAGATACATTGCTGCCGGATATATGGCCTTTGAGGACTATAATAATGCTATAGAGACCTACAAGAGTGCATTAAATATAGCAGGTGATATCGGAGATAAAGGACAACAGGATATGCTCTTAACTGATATTGCAGGTGTTGAAGAGAAAATAAAGAATATGAAGGCAGATGCCAAGTAAAAGACATCTATAATTATTATGAAAAAGACAAGACAGGGGATTTTGGGATATATCTTTTTATGTAGTCTATGGATCGGGTTAACAATCATTGTTATCTCTCCATATGGAGAATATCCTCCTTTAAATGCTATACCTCACTCTATTCAGCAAACCCCTGACTATAGGGAAATGGTGTTAATCCCTGCAGGTACATTTATTATGGGAAGCAGTAATGCGGAGGTAGAAAAGGTTATCAAAACATACGGTAACCGGGGAGACTTTGTTGAATATGATTTTAAAAAGGAGAAACCAAGACGAAGTGTATATGTAAAGGCTTTTTATATAGACAGATATGAGGTAACCAATGCCCAATATAAAAAGTTTATTGATGCAACAGATTATCCCCCTCCCCATCACTGGCATGGCGGGAGTTCCCCGCCTGACAAGGCAAATTACCCTGTTATCAATGTAACCTGGTCAGATGCAACGGCATATGCAGAATGGGCAGGCAAAAGGCTCCCAACTGAAGAGGAGTGGGAAAAGGCTGCACGCGGGACAGATGGCCGGATATACCCCTGGGGAAACGAATTTAATCAGGACAAGGCAGGGACCGCAGAAGGTATCTTAAGACTCTATCTAACCCCTACAGACCTTCTGCATTTTGCAGCGCCAGTGGACGAATTCAAGGGAGATAAGAGTCCCTACGGCGTCTACGATATGGCTGGCAATGTCATGGAATGGACAGATAGCTGGTACGAACGAACTGAAAAGAAGGCAGTCAAAGGCGCATCCTGGGTACACTTGGGAGCAAGGGCAAGAAGCGCAACTACTGACGGAGTTAGCCCGGAAAGGTTAAGTCACCTTTTAGGTTTCCGTTGTGCAATAGATGCTGATAAGAATACAAAAACAAGGGGTATAGAATCAACATTATAGTAAAATTATATGCCAGCCTGTCTATGTAACGCAGACCAGACCGAAGAGAGCAGACACTTGCCTGATTAATCCATCACTTTTAATCCAAAGAAGTTCAAGAGATCTGGACATGAACATATTTAAGATACCAAAGGTACACTGGCGGCATTATTTTAGTGCCCTCTCATTTCTTATACTTATCCTACAATTAGCATCCGGGATATTCCTTATCTTTTATTATGACCCTACGCTTAGTAACGCCTACAAAAGCGTCCAACATCTTACTAACAAAGTGACAGGGGGAAGCCTGCTACGAAACCTGCACCGCTGGATCGCCTTTTCAGTATTTATTACAGTCCTTTTCCACATCATCAGGAGTACCTTAAGAAAGGACTTTATGAGCCCTAAAAAAAGGATAGAATGGCTCACAGGAACCTTATTACTCCTTCCAATATTATTATTTATAATTACAGGTCTTGTCCTACCCTGGGAGTGGAAGGGCTATTGGTTTATGGAGATGGTACCCAATTATTCAGAGTATATTCCATATGCAGGCCCTTTCCTGAAACACTTTTTTATAGATAGTTTCACATTATCCCGGACCCTTGCTATACACATATTAGTCCTCCCCATTATCTCTCTTATACTTATAGATTATCACTTCTTAACTACCTTGAGGAAACGGGGGATATTTAAATATATATTAAGGCATTTACTGGTGGCTCTTCCTTTTATAATATTGCTCTTTGTCCTAGCAAAGTATGTTACAATACCTTCTGAAGACCCTGAAGTTATCCCGATGCCAGAAGAAGGCCGGTATATCCCGGCTCCGGAGTGGTATTTTCTCATCGTCCTGTTACCCTTTATGTACTACAGGGGCAGTCTGATAACAATCCTCTCTATATCCACCCCTCTTCTGCTTTTTATAGCCTTTTCCATCTTTCCCTTTTTCCTTAAGGGCAGTACCGAAGAGGAAGTAACAGAGAAGGATGAACAGCCAAACCCTGTTGCATCAGGTATGCTATTTATCCGGGACAGAATCTTCAGCGGCAGAGTGCTCAAGAAATTTCTTACAGGTACTGCAGTAGTTATAATCGTTGCCATAT
>JAHFEQ010000063.1 GCA_023248395.1 Nitrospirota bacterium | reverse complement strand
GCACACCGGAGAATGAACAAGAACTTCTGGAGTTGGAAGGAGAACTGGCCATCCTCCAGCATCTGGAAGAAGAGTTGGCGAGCATAGAAGAGCTTCAGGTATGTCCATAAGGGAGTACTTCCAGGAAATCCACCAACTCCTTACCGAAGTGGACGACCTCGTAAAAAGCTCCATCACCCGCAAGCGGGTACCCGAAGGCGCGCAAATCCTGAGGAATGAGGCGTACTTTTAGGTACGCCGCAATGACGAAGGATGCAGCGCAACGCCGCACGCCCAGAGGGCACCCGACTTTTTACGAAGTCATCAATAATGACTTTCTTCTGAGATAACGACCTTTCCTCTAAATACCCGATGGATATAGACTGTATAGCTGATGATCAGCGGCAGGGAGATCAGTGCGATCCCCAGCATGGCGGTTAATGTGCGGGGCCCGGCAGAGGCGTTATAGAGGGTCAGGCTATAAGCCGGGTCAATACTCGATGGAACTAAAAGGGGGAAGAGGCCAAGACCTGTTATCAATATCATGCAGGCCATTGTTACAGAGGATGCCAGGAATGCGTGTAAATATTTTTCTTGCTTTACCGCAAGAGGGATATAGAAGGTTGCTACAATGAGTACTGTCCCTGCCACCCAGGAAAACGGGGTGGTCAGCAGATCTTTAAAAAGGAATGGCGCGATAAAATATGTACGGACTGCAACAATGGAATAAAGGATCACAAAGGCGATCCAGGAAGTAAAGATATGCATCCGCATACGCTCAAGCAATTTCCCTTCTGTCTTCAAGGTCATATATATCCCGCCGTGCATCACAAAGGTGGTGAGGGTCAGCAGTCCGATCAGAATCGGGTAGAGATTTAACTGGGAACGGAAGTGACCGGTAAATACCCCATCTTTGCCGATAGGCATCCCCTGAAGAAGATTGCCGAGCATCACGCCGAACAATAAAGATGCCGTGAGACTTCCGGACCCAAATGATAAGTCCCAGAAATATTGCCAGCCGGCAGAGGATACCTTGTTGCGAAATTCGAGAGAGACTGCACGGAAGATCAATGAGACTAACAACAGGATAAATGGCAGGTAAAAGGCGCTAAGAAGCGTGGCATAGACAACAGGGAATACGGCGAACAGGGATCCACCTCCGGCTAACAGCCAGACCTCATTTCCATCCCACACTGGCCCAATCGCATTGACATTGATTCGTCTTTCATGGGGGTCCCGGGTAAGGATGTGAAGAACTCCTACTCCAAGGTCAAAGCCATCCAATATGGCATATCCTGTTATAAAGAAACCGATTAAGAAAAACCAGGCTGTGTTCATGTCCATCAATTGACCTCTCTCTTCACGATATAGATATAGAGTGCGCCGAGGAATGCGTAAAGCAGACCAAACAGGATAATGGAAAAGGCGACCTCTTCACTCGATAGGGAAAGAGAAACCGCCTCCCTTGTTCTCATAACCCTGTATATGATCCAGGGTTGACGACCAACCTCCGCGGCGATCCATCCGAGTTGAGAGGCGACGACAGGCAGGGAGATAGACCAGACTAATAATTTTAAGAACTTCTTATCCTCCCAGAGTTTATTTCGATAGAGCTGAACGTTTCCGTATAGCATAACCATTACAAAAAATAACCCCAGTCCCGCCATGGTGCGAAATGCCAGAAAGGGGAGGGCGCGCGGCGGGACTTCTTCTGGCGGAAAGTCTTTGATCCCTTTCACAGTTGCCGATGCATTACCAAAGGTCACCCAGCTCAGAAGACCCGGTATCTCTATAACCCACTTTAGCCCTTGCGGCGATGTCGTTGGAATCCCAAATAACACCATAGGCGCATGGGCCTGGGTCTCATATAGCCCCTCGAAAACAGCAAATTTTTCCGGCTGGGTGACGGCAACCTGTTTTGCATGTTCATGACCAAAGGGTACGATCTGGAGCACAGAGACAATGAGGCCAAAGATAATCGTCAATCTCAAGGTCTTCTTTGCCACATCTATTCTTTTATTCTTTAAAAGGAGGTGGGAGGCGATGCCTGCAGTAAAAAATGCCGCAACGATCAGGGTGGCGTCTACGGTATGAAAGAACCGGAGCATAGTAGAGGGGTTAAATACCGCATCCCGGAAACTGGTCAACCTGGTCTTTCCACCGATGATTATAAAGCCTGCCGGTGTCTGCTGCCACGAGTTTGCTGCCAGGATCCAGAAGGCAGAGAACGTAGAGCCAACAGCAACCACGAGTATTGAAAACCAGTGTATGCGGCGGGGCACCTTATTTCTCCCAAAGAGGTATAGGCCGAGAAAAGAGGACTCCAGAAAGAAGGCCAGAAGGCCCTCGGCGGCCAGCATAGGGCCAAAGACGTCCCCTGCGAACTTTGAAAATCCTGCCCAGTTCATCCCGAACTGGAACTCCATGACGATCCCTGTGGCCACCCCCATAATAAAGGTGACAGCAAATAATCTGCTGAAAAACTTTGCAACCTGCACGTAAATCTCCCCATCTCTTTTCCTCCATCCCAGCATCTCGCTGATCACCAGAAACCATGCCAGCCCTATATTTATGGAGACAAAGATAAAGTGAAAGGAGATGGTCAGTGCAAACTGCAGACGGGATAAGGAGACGACATCCATTGAACATTTCTCCGGGAATCGTTTGATTATATAACATACCCTGGGTAATTACCAGACAATTGAAATATTGTTGACATCTGAAAAGGGTTAGTGGTATTATCGTTTATCTGTTAACGAACTCATGTGAGTATTTTTCAGAGTCAACCCATTGTTAAGTTCCTCGCCTCAGGATTCTATGCAGGCTATTCCCCATTAGTGCCAGGTACAGCAGGAAGCCTTGTTGGGGTGCTTGCTTATTTACTCTTGCAAAATCTGTCAAATGCGGCCTATATAACGATTGTTATACTGATAGCCATATCGGGGATATATATCTCTGGTAAGGCAGAGGACATCTACCAGGTAAAAGACAGCCGGCATATTGTCATTGATGAGATAGCAGGTATGCTCATCACGTTTATATTCCTTCCTAATAAGGGGATAAACTTTTTGTTGGCAGGTTTTGTATCATTTCGAATATTTGATATCCTTAAGCCATTTCCTATAGGACTGATCGACAGGAGATTAGAAGGCGGATGGGGGATCATGCTGGATGATGTTCTGGCTGGGATCTATGCGAATCTGCTGGTCAGGGTGTTAGGTTGGGGAGCAGGATGATTGTAAAAAGAGATACGGAGACTGTTGAAGAGGCTATTGGCCGTCTCCTTAAAGACAGGGGATGGAGAATTTCAATAGCAGAATCTTGTACCGGCGGATTGATTGGCCACAGGATTACCAATGTCTCAGGCAGCTCTGATTATTTTGAGAGCGGGGTAATCACCTATAGTAATGAGGCCAAGATTGAGTTGCTGAAGGTACCGGAAGAGACCATAAAGACTTTGGGTGCAGTAAGTAAACAGACTGCCATTGCTCTGGCAGATGGAATAAGAAAGTTGAGAAACACAGAGATAGGCCTTGGAGTAACAGGTATCGCCGGCCCCACTGGAGGGACAGCTACCAAGCCTGTGGGGCTTGTATATATTGCGTTGTCCTCTCCTTCTTGTGTAGAATGTAAGGAATTTATATTTACAGGGGACAGGGGTGAGATCAAATTAAAGGCATCCGGGGCCGCCCTGGAGATGATAAAAAGACGACTGGAAGAGGAACAAGTAGTGATTGTGTAATCACCATGAGATGTTTTATCGCAATATCACTGCCAGAGGAGATAAAGAAAGGGATGATGGCCATCCAGGATAGGCTGAAGGCCTCTGGTGCAGATGTGTCATGGACTCAGCCTGAGGGGATGCACCTTACCCTGAAGTTTTTGGGTGAGATAGAAGAAAAGATGCCCCCACAGATAGAGACCGTCCTCGGCATAGTTGTTGCTAGTGTCAGGCCTTTTTTGCTTGATGTGTCGGGGATGGGAGTGTTTCCTGATATGCGGCGGCCCCGTGTAGTCTGGATAGGGATTAGAGGAAATGACGATAGCCTTATCAGACTTCAGGGGGGTATTGAAAAGGAACTTGAGATGATTGGATTTCCAGCAGAAGACAGGAGATTTGCACCGCACATCACATTAGGGCGTATTCGCTCTCCGGGAAAGGCAGAGCATTTATTGACCCTGATAGAAGAAGAGAAGGATATGGAATTAGATGGATTTAAGGTTTCAGACGTTCATTTGATACAAAGCGAATTAAGGCCTGCAGGGGCTATTTATACGAAACTATATTCAGTGGAATTAAAAGGTTAATTATGATTCCGGAGATTAAGGAATCTATTTTATAAGGAGACGAACATGGGTGAGAAAGATCAGAAGATGAAGGCATTGGATCTGGCCCTTTCACAGATTGAAAAACAATTTGGGAGAGGGGCGATCATGCGGCTGGGGACTGATGGTGTTATTGCGGGTATCCCGGTGATATCCACAGGGTCTTTAGGGCTTGATATTGCACTGGGTGTGGGGGGGATGCCGAGGGGAAGGGTGATTGAGATATTTGGGCCCGAGTCTTCTGGTAAGACCACACTTTCACTGCATATTATTGCAGAGGCACAAAAGAATGGTGGAGTAGCAGCCTTTGTCGATGCCGAGCATGCCCTGGATATAGGATATGCAAGGAAACTCGGGGTGAGTGCGGATGACCTGCTGGTCTCGCAACCGGACACAGGGGAACAGGCCCTTGAGATAACAGAGACGCTGGTCAGAAGTGGGGCTGTGGATGTCGTTGTGATAGATTCTGTGGCTGCCCTTGTGCCACGCGCGGAGATAGAGGGGGAGATGGGGGATGCCCACATGGGGCTTCAGGCGAGATTGATGTCCCAGGCATTAAGAAAGCTGACAGCCTCCATCAGTAAATCTCTTACTACGGTAATATTTATTAATCAGATCAGGATGAAGCTTGGTGTGATGTTTGGAAATCCAGAGACCACCACAGGCGGAAATGCTTTAAAGTTCTACTCATCGATAAGATTGGACATCAGAAAGGTAGAGTCTATTAAAGAGGGCCAGGAGGTTACTGGGAACAGGGTACGGGTAAAGGTGGTAAAAAATAAACTGGCCCCGCCATTTAAGCAGGCAGAGTTCGATATCTTATTTGATGAAGGAATATCGAGGGTAGGAGAATTGGTAGATATTGGGGTTGAGAAGGGGGTCATTGAGAAGAGCGGCTCCTGGTATGCCTACCAGGGGGATAGAATTGGTCAGGGGAGAGAGAATGCGCGTCAGTTTTTAAAGGAAAATACGGTTTTGGCAAAAGATATAGAGATAAAAATAAAAGAGACCTGTGGTTTACAGAAGACAGAGGCGAAGCCTCAAGATAAGAAAATTTGAGATTTTAAATTTCAAACTTGAAATTTATACGGGGGATAAGTAGATATGAATATCAATGAACTCCTTACAGCAGCTATATCAAAGAATGCATCCGATCTGCATATCAAGGTTGGCACATACCCCATCATGAGAGTCAATGGCGAACTGGTACCGATGGAAAATGAGGGCAAGATCACCCAGGAGGATGCCGTATCTATATTATCTTTGGCTATGAACGATGCCCAGAAGAAACGCTATTTAGAGAAGAGAGAGATTGACCTCTCGTATGGGATATCAGGCCTCGGGCGTTTCAGGCTGAATATATTCCAGCAGAGAGGCACTGTGGGGATGGTCTTTCGTGTCATCCCGATGAAGATTGCAACCATAGATGAACTGGGTCTTCCTAAAATATTAGAAAAGCTTGCCATAGAGCCGAGGGGATTGATATTGGTCACAGGGACTGCGGGTAGCGGAAAGTCAACGACACTTGCGGCGATGATTGAGCATATGAATATGCACAAGACCATGCACATCATGACAATAGAAGACCCTATCGAGTTTTTATATAAGGATAAGAAGAGCCTTATAAACCAGCGGGAGATTGGGAATGATGCCGATTCATTTGCAAATGCCCTTCGAAGTGCGTTGCGGCAGGATCCTGATGTGATACTGGTAGGAGAGATGCGTGATTTTGAGACCATTCAGACGGCGCTCACGGCCTCTGAGACGGGCCATCTGGTCCTCAGTACCCTTCATACAATAGATACCGTTGAGACGATTAACAGGATTATCGCAATCTTCCCCCCCTATCAGCAAAAGCAGATACGGATGCAGCTTGCCTCTGTTCTTAAGGGGGCTATATCCCAAAGGCTTGTCCCACGGGCTGATGGACAAGGCCGGGTTGCTGCAGTTGAGGTTATGGTTTCGACTGCAACCATCCGTGAATGTATCGTAGATCCTGATAAGACGCGGAAGATCCATGACTTTATAGCTGCAGGGGCATCGCAATACGGTATGCAGACATTTGACCAGTCACTCTATAAACTGTATACGCAGAGTTTGATAACCTATGACGAGGCCCTGAGGCGGTGTAATAACCCGGATGATTTTGCCCTGAAGGTGAAGGGGATACAGTCTGCCAGCGATTCGCGATGGTGAGTGGTTGGCGCTGAAAAATGCGGGGTACCCGTTGCGCCGAAGGCAATTGCAACGGGTCGTGCGGCGTCAGGACTGCGGATTTGAGCCTCAACGTACAGGAAGTACGCCTCGGCCTCAAATCCTTGTCCTTCCTTGCACCTGGGCATTTTTGAGCGTCAACCAGGCAGTGGGTGCAAGTGAGCAAATGGTGAACAATGGCCATGATGAATTTCAGCGCGCCTATGCGGCTGCCTTAAGGTTGTTGGGCCTCTGTGACAGGAGTAAAAAGGATCTTAGAGAAAGGCTTTCAAAAAAAGGTTACTCTGCTGAGGTTGTGGAGAGAGTGCTCAGTCAGCTGGAATCTATGGGATATGTCGATGATGAGCGGTTCGCCCTGAAGTTTGCCATGGATGCCGTAAAGAGGAAGAATGCCGGCCCTGAGGCGATCCGGTATGGATTACAGCAGAAGGGAATTCAGAAGGAAATAATCGACGGGACAGTCAGTAAGGTCTTTCAGGACATTGACGAAAAGACCGTGGCCAGGAGGGCCTTGAGTAAGAAGTTAGAGCTTAGAGGTCGGGGAGTAGCCGCAGGCTTTAGCCTGCGTTCCAGGTCAGCAGCCAGAAACGACGAGATCAAGAGGCTGTCAGATTACCTTAGACGCAAGGGTTTCTCTTATGATATTATAAAGGCGGCCATTAGGGAGATAAAGGAAGAAGATGACATCTAACGATATCAGAAAACTTTTCTTTGAATATTTTGCGGGTAAGGGGCACGTGATTGTCCCAAGTTCCTCCCTCATCCCTCAGGATGATCCTACCCTTCTCTTCACGAATGCGGGTATGGTGCAGTTCAAACGTGTTTTCACGGGTGAGGAGGGGAGAAATTATAAACGGGCAGTCTCGATACAGAAGTGTCTCCGGGCAGGCGGGAAGCATAATGACCTTGAGAATGTGGGATTTACAGCAAGGCACCATACCTTCTTTGAGATGCTCGGGAATTTCTCCTTTGGCGACTATTTTAAGAAAGAGGCGATCGGGATGGGCTGGGAGTTTTTGACAAAGACCCTTTTCTTGCCCGTAGATAAATTGTGGGTCTCTGTGTATGAGAAAGATGATGAGGCGTATGAATTGTGGGAGAAGATGATCGGGATTCCCAAAGAGAGACTCGTTCGCCTCGGTGAAAAGGATAATTTCTGGCAGATGGGCGATACCGGTCCCTGCGGGCCCTGTTCTGAGATCATTATCGATCAGGGGGCTGACGTCGGGTGCGGTAGACCAGAATGTAAGATAGGCTGTGATTGTGACAGATACCTGGAGTTATGGAATCTGGTGTTTATGCAGTATGATAGAAAGACATCCGGTGAGCTTGTGCCTCTTCCAAGGCCGTCTATTGATACGGGCATGGGGCTTGAGCGTGTCACCGCTGTTGCCCAGGGGGTGAAGAGTAATTATGATTCCGATATCTTTATGCCGCTGATTAAGGCCATATCCGCAGAGTCAGGTGTCCCTTATACCCACGGGTCAGATACCTCTCTTCGGGTGATTGCTGACCATCTCCGGGCGATAGCATTTCTCATCAGCGATGGCGTGATACCTTCCAACGAGGGGAGGGGATATGTTCTAAGACGGATCATCCGCAGGGCGGCCAGACATGGAAGGCTGATCAGTATCCATGAGCCGTTCCTGTACAGGGATGTTCGTCACGTCATTGAACTGATGCGGCCGCATTATCCAGAGCTTCATACCAACAGCGATATCCTGTCTGCCGTTACACGCAGAGAAGAAGAGGGCTTCATTAACACACTCGAGCAGGGGACGAGGATCCTGGACGATGTGATACAGCAGGTTAAAGAGCGCGGGAAAAAGACGATTCCAGGAGAAGACCTTTTCAAACTCTATGATACCTATGGATTTCCTCTGGATCTTGCATCAGAGATCGCCCGAGAGCATCATCTGATATTGGATGAAAAAGGTTTTAATGATGCGATGGAGGTACAGAGAGAGCGGGCCAGACGGGCAGGACTTGGGGAAGAGAAGATAAAACCGGTATATAAGACCTTAAAAGCGACCGTGGCTACCCGATTTACCGGCTATGAGCATTTAGAGGCAAGAGGAAAGGTTGTGGCGATCCTCAGGGCCGGCGTTCTTGCAGACAGCGCCAAATCCGGGGAGGATATCGAGGTCGTCTTTGACTCCACGCCATTCTATGGAGAGTCAGGGGGACAGGTGGGTGATAAGGGGATAGGGATCGGCCCGGAAGGCGGTGTGGATATCGTGGATACCGTGAAGCCTCTCGATATGATTGTCAATAAGGCACAGGTTACGACGGGTTCTATTAAAGTAGGGGAGGAATGGATACTTAAGGTGAAGAGAATAACCCGGCAGGCGACTGCCAGAAGCCATACAGCCACCCATATGCTCCATGCCGCATTAAGACAAACAGTAGGCGAACATGTGAAGCAGGCAGGTTCGCTTGTAGCCCCTGACCGGCTGCGGTTTGATTTTATCCACTTTAAACCCCTGTCAGAGACAGAGATTGAGAGAATTGAGGATATGGTGAATGAAAAGATAAGGGAGAATCTTTCCGTCATTACCGAGGTAATGGATATGTCTAAGGCGCTCAATAGCGGAGCCATGGCCTTGTTCGGAGAAAAGTACGGGGATCAGGTGAGGGTGGTGCAAGTGCCGGATTTTAGTAAAGAGCTATGCGGGGGAACCCACTGCAGGGCTACGGGTGACATTGGGATAGTCAAGATAATATCTGAGGGGGGTATCGCTGCGGGTGTGAGGAGGATCGAGGCATTAACCGGAGAGGCGTCTTTAAAATATTTAGTCGAATCAGAACGGACTGTGGAGGAGATCAGCGGGATATTGAAGGCGAAACCTGCAGAGGTTACAGATAAGGCAGAGCGGCTCATATCCCAATTAAAGGAGCAGGAGAAGGAGATCGCACGGTTGAGAGGGCAATTGACTCTCTCAAAAACGAAGGATATCTCATCTGAGATTCAAGAGGTGGAAGGGGTAAAGGTCTTATCGAAGAAGGCAGACCCTATGAGTGCAGAGGAGCTTAGAAATTTCTCAGAATCCCTTCGCTCGCAGATTAAATCCGGTATTGTTGCCGTTGGCACGACAGTCGATGAAAAGGCGGCTATTGTCGTGATGGTTACCAAAGACCTGACCTCTCAATTTGATGCACGAGAGATCATAAAGGATGTTGCGGCACTGGTTGATGGACGGGGAGGGGGCAGGGCTGACATGGCCCAGGCAGGTGGAAAAAGGCCAGAGGGGTTACAAGAGGCCTTGAATAAAGTAGTTGATGTTGTGGGGACAATAGCGAAGAAAGGTAGCGGGTAGTTGCCCAATTTATTGGGCAACTACAGGTTGATCTGTTTGAGCGGCTTAACAAGAAAGGGAGGGCGTGATCATGCTTGAAATAGTACGGAAGGCTTTATTGGCTGGTCTGGGGGCGCAGGAGAAGGCAAAAGAGTTAGTTGAGGAGCTCATGAAGAAAGGGGAGTTGAGCCAGAGTGAAGGGGCAAAGTTGATGAAGGAAGTGATGGAGAAGGTAGAGAAAGAGAGTGGAGAGGTGGATAAAAAGATTGGAGAGATTGTTCGTAAGACCCTGGAGCACCTTAATCTCCCGACCAGAAAAGACATCGAGGCCTTAGAGAAAAATGTCCAGGAGTTATCCAACCGGCTAAAGAGATTAGAAGAGGCCAGATAGGCCTATCCCCGCCGATGCGCATACTCGCCTTAGATGTAGGAGATAAGAGGATTGGTGTCGCCATAAGCGATGAGCTCGGGATCTCTGCCCATAGTCTTATGACCATAAATCGCAGCGATATCAGGAAAGAGACAAGAGAGATTATAGAACTTATAACTGATTATAATGTAGAGGAAATGATCGTGGGTATGCCTGTCATGATGGATGGCAGTATGGGCATCCAGGGCGAGAAGGTGTCAAGATTTGTTGATGAGCTTAAAAAGGAGATCAATATACCGATTAAATTTGTTGATGAACGGCTGAGTACAAGGCTTGTCGAGAGGACATTAATCGATGCCGATATTAGCAGAGGGAAGCGAAAGAAGATCATCGATAAATTGTCTGCGGTGGTGATCCTCCAGGACTATATGAGCAGCAGGAGTAGATAAAGATGAGATTTATCCAAAGAATGGCTGTTATAGGGGTTATTGTTGTGTTGCTGCTCCTTTTATTTGTCACAGGGTATAGTAGTCTCTTTGCGGTCAGGAAGTTGGGTGTTAAAGATTCTGTATTTAGCGTGCCGGAAGGGGTAACACTCCGGTGGATAGCAGACTCCCTAAGGGGGCAGGGTTTTATAAGGAGCAGTACATTATTTATCGTTGCCGGGAAATTTGTCTTACCTGAAAAGGGGGTTATGGCTGGTGAATATGTATTTCCTCCGGAGATGAGCCTCTATGATATCCTTTCAGCCTTTAAGAATGGAAGGGTACGCTATCACAGGGTAACCATTCAGGCAGGCTTCAATATAAATAAGATAGGAAGGTTACTTGAGGCAGACGGCCTCGTTGATGCAAAAACTTTTAAAGAACTTACAGAAGACAGAGAAATGACCCATTTGTTAAACATAGAGATTTCAAACCTTGAGGGCTTTTTATACCCTGATACCTATTACTTTCTGAAAGATGGCAAGCCTGAGAGGATTGTGCAAAAAATGGTGCTCAGATTCAAAGAGGTGTTTGGGCCGGAATTAGAGAAAAGGGCATCTGAACTCAATATGACGGTAAAGGAAGTCATAACCCTTGCCTCGCTGATAGAACAAGAGGCTGTAGTAGAGAAAGACCGTCCTCTGATATCCGCTGTCTTTCATAACAGACTCAAAAAGAATATGCCTCTCCAATGTGACCCTA
>JAHFEQ010000106.1 GCA_023248395.1 Nitrospirota bacterium | reverse complement strand
AGGGTATCTGCGACCGCAATAATACCGAGGATATCTTTACCGACTGCAAGAAGCATTGCTGTCTTCCCCTGCTCCTCAAGGTTTTGCAGTTTATCCTCAAAGTCTCCTATGACTATCCCGTTTTTCTCCATGAGTCTTCTATTTCCTAAAAGGATGGTTTCCTCTTTATAGCTAACCCTTATGCCGTGGCCAGGAACGGCCTCGAAGGTCTCCGGGTCAGGAATATCCAGACCCCTCATCTTTGCTGCTTTCAATATGGCCTCCCCGAGGGGATGCTCTGAGCCCTTCTCAGCAATTGCAGCAAGTTGCAGAACCGCGTCTTCGCTGACATCGGGTCTTCCCCCTCCCTTTTTCCCTCCCCCTTGATGGGGGAGAGATAGGGTGGGGGCGACTCCTGCTACATCTATATCCGTTACCGAGGGTTCTCCTCTGGTCAATGTCCCTGTCTTATCAAATACCACTGTGGTAAGTTTTTGCGCCCGCTCTAAATATTCCCCGCCCCTTATCAATATCCCGGCCTCTGCGCCTTTGCCTACTCCGACCATCAATGCAGCTGGAGTGGCTATCCCCAGGGCGCATGGGCAAGCGATAATCAATACCGCAATAAAGCCCATCAGTCCCTGTGGGAAGTTTCCAGCAATCCACCAACCAAAAAATGAAAGGAAGGCAGCCACTATCACGGCTGGTACAAAATAGCCTGTCGCCTGGTCCGCAATCCGCTGTATGGGTGCGGAGGATGCCTGGGCCTCTTCCACCATCTTTATAATCTGGCTCAGTGTCGTCTCTGCCCCAACCCGTGTGGCCTTGAACTTGAACATCCCGACCTTGTTGATCGTTGCACCGATGACCTCATCTCCGGCCTTCTTTTCCACCGGGATACTCTCGCCTGTGATCATCTTTTCATCAACAGCTGATGAACCTTCGATAACAACGCCATCCGTAGGTATCTTCTCGCCGGGTCTAACAACAACAACATCGTCTATCTGAACAAACTCTGCCGGGATTTCCATCTCCTGTCCTTCTCTGATGACATGAGCAGTCTGGGGCTTTAAGTCCATCAACTTCCTTACAGCCGCAGAAGACTTTTTCTTTATAATCTCCTCCATATATTTTCCAAGGAGTACAAAGGCGATGATCACCGCAGAGACCTCAAAGTATACGTCCCTCTCAGCAACTTTTATGGGCAAGATATCAGGGGCAAATATAACTATCACCGAATAGATATAGGCAACGCTTGTACCCAGGGCAATAAGGAAGTCCATATTGATCATCCTGTTTTTAATTGCGTTGTAGGAACCCTTATAGAAACTCCACCCACCTATGAACTGGACAGGGGTAACAAGGATGAAGAGCCACACCCCCCATGTAAACCACGGTAGCTGCGGTATAGGCGCCCAGGTTAAAATCGTTGCACCAGCCGCGAGTCCGAGGAAAAAGGCCGCTCTCAGGATGGCAAGGGCCAGCACACCGAAGAGTGCAATAGTAACCCTCCTTCGCATGCTTTTAAGTTCTTCCTCCGGGGCCTCAAATGTCCTTAAACATCCATCGCTGCAGAAGTAGTAGGCCCTGCCTCCCAACTCCTTCTTTAACGACTTGTGTTTATCCACCACCATCCCGCAGATGGGGTCCTTGGCCGTCTCGTGGGCACCAGCCTCAGCAGCCATCATCTTTTTGCGGGGTTCTCTTTCTTTATGGGATTCAGCAGGGGCTATAAACGCCTCAGGGTCGGCATCAAAACTCTCCTTACAATGGAGGGAACAGAAGTAGATTGTATCACCCTTATAAGTGCTCTTCCCTGCCGCACGATCCGGCTCTACATCCATTCCGCACACAGGGTCTTTTGCCATATTATTTTCCCTTTAAAAGATTGCTGTATTTCAAAAACTGTCTTTAAGAAATAGAAGATGACATGTTGGTATATCCATCTCCCGTGTCTGTTGTCCTAAATATTGTGCAAACCTCTTACCGGCCTCTGATTGTATTGCAGTCACATCAAAGAACGCAGCTCCGGGTATATCTGGCATGGGAGGTCTGTGTTCTACAACCTCCTCGTGCTGCCTTGTACTGAATTTATAAGAGGCTACCACTACGATAACAAATACCACAAGTAGCCCTATGATTCCCAATATCGCTTTCTTCACTTCTAATCGTTCCCTGATCCAATCTTTGGGATAAACATAGGGACCTTCTCTATATATCGTTTATACTCATCCCCGAAAGTTTTAATCATCTCACCCTCTTCTCTCTTTGACAAACGGTAATAGATAAAGACAAGGACAGGAAACATCAGGGCTGTTATGATCGTGGGCCACTGGATAAGCATCCCGATCATGATAAGAAATAGCCCTGAATATTGTGGATGCCTCACAAAGGCATAGGGCCCTTCTGTCACAAGGCCACCCTTTGCACCATGTATCAACTTCCAGCCTTTCCACATGATTACAAAACCAAAAAATGCCAGTCCGTTGCTTATGCCATGTATGATGAACATCATCTTTGCCCCACCGCCGAGGAATGTAAGCCAAAGATGACCGCTTGCATGTGAAAATGGATTGAGGGCAGGATATCTGCTTCCCAGAATGGCAGTCAGGATATAGATGGTCAGCGGGATGCCATACATCTCGGTAAAGAGGGCAACAAAGAACCCCAGTGTAGCGCCCATCGCCCGCCACTCTCTCTTTTTGAGCGGGGTTAAAAAACTCAAAATAAAGAAGGCAAAGAGTCCGACATTAACGACCACCAGAGACCAAAAACCATAGGCATACTGTATGTCTTCACCGTGCATGGTTCACCTCTTTTCTGCATTTGCACCAGACACAGGTGCAATCTTCTTCGTGACATCCTTTATCAACAAGCCTGCTTTTATAACTCCAGCTTGCAAGCGGATAGAGGATAGTCTTAGAGAATGATGGGTTATAGTACCTTTTTAACTTCTCAATGGTGTCACCTCTGGTAAGCCTGTTTATAAGATAGGGATATCCCTCATTTCCAAGCCTCGCGAATAGAAACCGGCTTACAATCGATGCCCGTTGCATCGGTATAAGATTGACCTTAAGCAATCCTTCATAATCTTTACTCTCTATTATAGCCCTTGCGGCAAGATATCCTGATGTCATTGCATACCTCAACCCAAAACCCCAGAGACCATCCTGCAACCCTGCTGCCTCTCCAACATAGTATTTATCATTTTCAAAAACAGGCATTCCCATGAAGCAATTGCCATATCCGCCAAATTCCTTTGGGTCCATTATATCAAGAGATGGAAAAATCTTCTTAAAGGCTTCGACCGTCCGTTCAAAATATTCCCTCTCTCTTTTAAAATCTTTGAACATACATGCTGCCAGGGTTCCCTCGCCTTTATGGATTAAGAGATATGCATAGCCTTTAGGCGCAAGTCTGTCATCCAGAATCGCTGCGGCGGTATCTTCCATCGTTGTATTAAAGACAATACCCTTTGCAATTGCGTCTGCCGCCCTTGGCCCTATGGCTACAATGCCACCCTTTTCAAGTTTATCAACCCGTTTATTGAAGACAATTTCAACTCCTGCTTTCAGGGCTTGCTCCATAAGTCCATAATCAAGGCAGCCAGGCCTATTGCCTCTCTGAACAAGATAAAAAAATGGCCTGGTTGACTGGATTACCCTTTTGTTAAGATTCGCATCAAAGACTGTGAGTTTGTTAAAAGGCTGGCACATATAATTTCTGAAAATTTTATTATAAATACCAAATCGTTCTAAAATGGCTATAACATCTTCACTTGAGCTCCAGTTTTCAAGGCTCTGAAAATCTCCATGAAACCTGTGACCCACTTCAAGCTTTTCCTCATAGACTGTTACCCTGTATCCAGCCTGGACAAGGTTTATGGCAGCCACAAGACCGGCAGGCCCTGCTCCGACTATTTCAATCCCCTCAATCATCTGTTACCCTGTCCAATTAATCCTTTAAAAAAGATTATAAGTTACTTATTCTCAAACCTGAAGACCCTCTCTTTGATCCCTGCCACATCTTTTATAACCAGCTCTATGGCCTCTGCCTTCGATATATCCGAATCTTTAAACCTTAGAACGCCTGACCTGTGGTGGCCTGAACCGGCAGGTGATTCAACAATCGGGGCGCCGTATTCCCTGCCCGCTTCATCTCTTAAGGATACGATACTCTCCAATTGATACT